>WFQS01000252.1 GCA_015486915.1 Desulfobacteraceae bacterium | reverse complement strand
TTTGTTCGTTAAAAACTCTGATTTTTTGAGGCTCCGCAGCGCGGCTCAGCTCGGCCTCATGGCCGTTATGTATAAATTAATTTAATATTGTTTTCTACTATACTGATGACGATATATATAAAAAAAAATATTTTGTAAATACTTACTTTATTGTTTTCTTATCACGTTTTAAACTATACAAAGTCTTTTTGTAAATTATTTATTAACTCTTAACCAGAACAAAACCCTTTAAGAATTTGAAATACTATGGATCGGAGATGAAATAAGTTGAACAGAAATAGCGGTGAACAATTGATTTGATATCTCAACTGTGTATATAAACTACCATGAGGCGGATCTGGTGACTCTCAGACTGCCTCTAAGAATCATAGATTCTGACAAATATAGGGTCGAAGACGCGAAGCCAACTTTTATTCTACAAAATCTTTACAGGAGTTTCTTATAAAACGGCCATGAGGCTGATCTGAACTGCGTTACAGCGCCTCTTAACGAACTTAGAAAGAGCATCAGTTACGCCGCTAAAATTGAGCTCTTTCTTATAAAAAAGTTGTAAGTCAAATCCAGGTTAATCCGGATTGGACTTGTGGCCGTTAAGAATAATGTAACTATATACTATGATTATGGAAACGGATAACTCAATTATGATTGATATTGATATTCTTTATAAATCAGGATTTATTTCCAATCTGGATTATTATTTTTCACTTACCCTATGCCGTACAGCTAAGGAAAATGATCCGATCATGCTTCTGTCTGCTGCTCTGACATCTATGGCTGCCATCAAAGGGAATGTCTGTCTTGATATTGATGAATATGCCGGAAAAACCATGCCTGGGTATAATCCCCTATTGCCTGAGTCAGAAGGTGCCTGCTTTAAATTTCCCGAAAAAAATTTTTGGATAGAATCCATAGAAAACAGTAGTATGATCGGAAAGTCCACAGCATATCCCCTGGTCTATGACGGAAAATCAAGATTGTATCTTGCACGATACTATGATTTTCAGCAGAGAATTGTTGAAAATATCATACAAAGGATGAAAAAAAAGCCCGATGATGTTGATGTTAATATTTTAAATCAGGGGCTTGACAGACTTCTTCCATGTGTAAAAGATTCTGATTTCCAGGGATCTGTTACAGAAAATCATGAAATAAAAGGAATCAAAAGCTCATTTGAAAGAAAAACCAATATTGAAGAAGCTATTGCTATTATGGATGAAGGAATCATAATACAGAAACAAGCTGCCATGAATGCGGTTTTAAAGAAATTTACCATTATTTCAGGGGGACCAGGTACCGGGAAAACATTTATTTGTGAGAAAATTATTGAACTTTTAAATGATCAGGCAGATGCAGCATCTTTGTCTCATCCAAGGATTATTACGGCAGCTCCGACTGGCAAGGCCGCTTCAAAATTCAAAAACGGTTCCACAATTCACAGAATGCTTGGGGCTTCAAACAGGTCAAATCAGTTTCGATACAGTAAAGAAACCCCTGTTCGATGCGATGTCGTTATTATAGATGAAGCCTCTATGATAGATATTGCAATGATGGCAAGGCTTCTTGAAGCTGTTCCTAAAAATGCCAGACTTATTATGCTTGGAGATAAAAATCAACTTACATCGGTTGAATCAGGGGCCGTGTTCGGAGATATCTGCAGAGCAGAAATAATGTCAGACGTATTAACGAACTTAAAGTACAATTTCAGATCTGGCGGAAACTGCGGTATTGATAAACTTGCTAAAGCTGTCAATTCCGGTGATACGGTGGAAGTTGAAAAACTTTTATTAAATAAAAACGATGATGATATTTGTTTTGTGGAAACAAATAATGGAGCATACGGCAGGATTAAGGATAAAATTATTAAAAAATATCTTCCATTTATGAAGGAAGAGGATCCGGAGGCAGCCCTTGAACAATTTGATAAGTTCAGAATCCTCTGTGCCCATAGAAAAGGTTATTATGGAACTGAGTTTTTTAATAAAATAACTGAGACCATACTGCGCTCATCTATAAAGGAAGATTTTTATAAAAAACCGGTTATGGTAAATGTGAATGCTTACGATAAAAATCTTTTTAATGGAGACACCGGGATAGTCGTTAAAACAAAGGACGGTACAGCAAAAGTGTTTATAAAAAAAGAAATAGAAAAAAAAGGAATAAATAACAACTATAAAGATGATAATAAAGATATTGGAGATTCCGTGCAAAAAAGTAAAGGCGATGCAAACACGGCCTTAATATCTTTTCCTTTTTCAGATTTTCCTTCACATGAAGATGCTTTTGCCATGACTGTACATAAAAGTCAGGGGTCTGAATTTGATCATGTGCTTTTGGTTATTCCTGACATCCTTACGCCTGTTGTTACCAGAGAACTTCTATATACCGGGATTACAAGGGCAAAAAAAAAAGTAACCATTGCAGGAGATATGGAAGTAATTAAAGAAGCAGTCAGCCTGCCCGTGCATAGAAGCTCAGCAATAACGGAGCTGATTGACAACTCTGAAATTTAAAGCTTTCACAATCCGAAATTGCAGGTTTTTTTTCTGATTTTATAGATAGTGCCTTTGATAAAGCCTTTTGGAACAGTTTCACCGGGTTTTATTTTTAGTGTCTTTGTCAGCACGTCTAATGGCTTTAAAGCTTCCCTGGCTCCTGCTTCAAGGTCTTTTTTTTCTTCCTTTATTTTTTCTATACCCTGTTTTCTGTTAACCTGGAATAAAACATAAACAGCTTCCGCTTTTTTCTGAATTTTCTTAAAATTTTTAAGCCCCTTATCCCTTGCTTTGATCCAGATTTTTCCTTCTTTGTCCGCAATATTTTTATCATCTGGATAGCGTTTCCCGATATCTTTTATCCTTGCTATTTCTTTATCAACAAAGATAATGTCCCTGTTAAAATTTATAAAAGAAGTATAAAGATCAGGTAAATTATTAAAGG
>WFQS01000251.1 GCA_015486915.1 Desulfobacteraceae bacterium | reverse complement strand
GCCTCTCCTTTTTTCATTAAAATTTTCCCCCTGTGAAAATCATCCCATTTAAATCCGGCAATTTCCGGATAAATGACAAGATCTGCTTTTTTTGCATAGTCTCCGGTTGCACGGCTGTGGACAATGCTGATGGTTCTGGAAAGCACCTCCTTGATTCCCGGAGACCGGAGGAAGGAAGGTTTGACTGCACAACCCGCAGATTGTTCCGGATTTATATTAGAACCTGTCTGTTCAATGCAAACATTGTCTGCCTGTTCAATGCAAACGGCAATAATTTTATCTGCGCCCTTTTGTACCAATATATCCACGGGTACAGGATTGACAAGTCCTCCATCCACGAGCCACCGTCCCATATGGTTGAAAGGGTTAAAAATTCCCGGAATGGAAATGCTTGCACGTATGGCTTTTGTTACGTCTCCTGTTTCAAAAAGAACCTGCTCACCAGTCATAATATCCACAGCAACAATATAGGTGGGGATGAGAAGATCTAAGAAATCTGCGTTATTGACAGCATTGGAAACCATTTGGATAACTTTATTGCCTTTAAGAAATCCTTTTAAAGGCAGGGTGATATCAAAAATCTGCCTGCGTGCAGCTCCCTTTGTGGAAAACCTGTTTATGGTATTGTCTATCAGGTGGGTCACTGAAGCAGAAGATGCATAAATTCCTCCCACCAGTGCTCCCATGCTGGTTCCGGCGATCATATCCACAGGAATACCTTCTTCTTCCAGGGCTTTCAAGATTCCGATATGCGCCCAGCCCCTTGCCGCACCAGCCCCAAGGGCAAGCCCCACCCTTACCCCGGCTATTTCTCTTGCAACGGCTCTGACCCCTTTTATTGGAAAACATTTTTCAGTATCGATACTGTCGGCAAAGGCGGCATCGGATCGATCCACCCAGATGTTTGGTGTTTCAGATAAATTGAGTTTTTCTTTTAAAATCTGGCGGGGAATTCCGGTTTTACCGCAAAGATGGCTTACCCCGACCCGTACTCTGTCCAGGCCCGCCCCTGCAATGGAATCCATCATTTTAAGCCGGTTTTTTACCCTGGGAAGTGCCTGTTCCGTGTTATTAATCAGGACCATGTTTTTGTCACACAGGCGTATTAAAAGCTGTTCCAACTCGTTTAAATGGTTGGAAAGGCTGAAAAAAATAAGGTCAAACCTGTTTCTGAACCCCTCCATCAGAAGTGGTACTTTTTCAGACAGACGTCCTGAAAAGCCTTTTTTTACCTGCAGCACTGAAAAACCGGCTTTGTGGCTGTACCAGTGAAAATCATCCGGTTGATACAGCTTTGGCGGTAGAAGTCTGAAAAGTCCGGTATCGGGACAGATACTTTTCACAAGTCCCAGTTTTTTCATTATCGTTGCAAGCTCAAGATGCGGTTCCACAACAAGTATTTTTTTTTTTGATTCTGTGGCGATATGGTATGATAAAGAATATAGAAAATGGGAAAGGCCGAGATGATCTTCTGAGGCTGAAACTGCATAAAAAACAGCCCTGGGCCCATGGATATTTTCCTTAATCGTCCGGTCATGAATGGCAGCTATCCTGCGGGCGTAAATCCTGCTTAAAAACAGGCCCATGCTCTTGTTTTCAAGAAGCAGAGTCTGAAAAGTCTTTCTGTACAGCTTGAAAACCACAGAATCAAGCACAACTTTAACAGTGGCATTTCGCGGGGTGCTGGATAAAAGAGCCATCTCCCCGAAGAAATCACCCCTGTGCAGTTCAGTGATGAATTCATCCCCGTTTCCATGATCTGCATGGATGGCCACGACTCCTGACCTTATGATAAACATGGCATCCCCTTCATCATTCTGGCGGCAGATCATTTCTCCTTTTTTAAAAGTTTCAACACTGAAAAGAAAAGCAAGCTCCCGAATCTGGGAAACTGGAATGGATGAAAAAAGAGGGACCTCTTTTAAAAATTTTTCAAGATCCTGCATCTGATTATTAACCTGATCATTTATTTGGTCATTTATTTGATCATTCATCTGGTTATTCATGGGCGATTTTCACACGGTAAAGGGGATCACCAACAAGGACCATTTTCCAGGAAATATACGGCAGGCTCACCATATAGGATTCAGCAAGGGTAAGATATCCTTTAATTAAAAAAGAAAAAAAGACCTTTGGTACGGGAAATGCCTGCACATACGGTTCTCCCACGGGACCTATGGTGGCAGATATTCCCTTTTCCAGCATTCTTTTGCACCACACCTGACTGTTTGTCTGTTTAAGTGTGGCGCACTCACTGCTGGCGATGTGGTATCCCACGGAACCGGGTGTCCAGGTAAAGGCATCCACATAATGTGCAAGGCTGTACCATCCGCAGTACAGGGCAGTGTCAGGGCATTCTCCTTTTTTAAAAAGAGAAGGTTTGTCATCGATTAGAACATGCATTCCAGTGGTGCGTTTGACAATGTCAGCCGCCCTGTGAATTGACTGGTCGTAAAATGCATATCCGGAGAGTTTTTTATTCCCCGGGTCTTTCCATCTTGCATCAAAACATGCCCTGCCTTTAAGGCCTTTTTTTTCAGCTGAAATACTGTCAAGGATGATTCTTTTTACGATTTTCGGGGATGGTCCGTCAAGGCGGCAGGTCATCAGAACATCATTTTTCGTAATTGACAGTTTTTTCTTTTGAAATTCTATGAAAAAGGGATTGGGTATCCACATTTTAAGGCTGTAATGGGCTGCAGGTGCAAGAGCCAGTTCCGAATCAAAGGATGCTGTACGATCCAGTTCCCTTTTGAAAGTTGTTATTTTTGACTCGATCCTGGAAAGAGCTTTTTTCGATTTTTTTTTCAGGGCAGGATCAACGGTGTTTTTTTTTATTTTTTCTTTAAGGGCAAATTCTTTGTTTTTAAGATTTGCAAGATGCTCTTTTTCCTCCATGGTCAAACCGGGCGATGCAATTCTTAAAGGAACCCCATACATGGTCACGATGCAGCGGATTCGCTTTCCTGCCGGACTGTTTTTTAAAAAACGCTTAACCGGAGTCAAAGCTTTTGTCTCATATGACTTTCTTGAGCAGGTTTCCCTGTCAGTCATCCAGATCAATAAAAGATTTTCTTTGGGGATCTTTCTTTTTTTCATGTAAAACATGGCAAGGCCGACGCTATCGGCGGCATTTCGATTGGCAAGGACCATTACCTCATCCGGCTCAATGGCGCAGGCGTAATG
>WFQS01000250.1 GCA_015486915.1 Desulfobacteraceae bacterium | reverse complement strand
CTTGTTTCCCTGTATCTTCCTGAAAGTTTTTATAACTGCCAGGAGGCAGATCTGAACTGCGTTACAGCGCCTCAAGGAATCAAAGGTTCTGACAAATATGGAAAAAGCATTTGTGACTCTGCCAAAAAAGAGCTTTTTCCTATAAACGCCAAAAAAACGGGAAATAAGCTTAAAAAGGATGAAATTGAAAAAGAAAATCAAATTAACGTATTGCCTTCGGTCCTGTGCAGCGATGAAATTATTGATATTTCACGTGAAACATTGGTACTAAGACCATTGTCCCTGTTTGTCGGCATTGGATGTAACAGGAACACCAGTTCCTGTGAAATAAAAAATTTTTTAAAAAAAACATTTAATGATTTGCTTCTTTCTTTAAAAAGTATAAAGTTCCTTGCAAGTTCTGACATAAAGCAGGATGAAAAGGGTTTGCTTGAGCTTGCAGATGAAATGGATCTGCAAATCAAATTTTACAATAAAGACCAACTTAAATCGGTGAAAACAATTCAGAATCCATCTGCAATGGTGGAAAAACATATTGGAGTAAAAAGTGTATGCGAAGCAGCAGCGATTCTTGCATCAGAAAACGGGAAACTTGTCGTACCAAAGGTGAAAAAAGGGAATGTGACCCTTGCCGTGGCAAGGAATATCCAAAATTATTTGTAATTGGAACAGGACCCGGAGATCCCTGTCACATGTCCTTCAGGGCACAGGAACTCTTACAAAAAGCAGATGCCATTGCGGGATATTCAACTTATATTGACCTTATTAAAGAGATAATCGGAAACAAAGAAATTATTTCCACTGGGATGACAAAGGAAGTGGAAAGGGTGGAAAGGGCAATTACAACGGCAATGTCAGGAAATTCATGTGCACTTGTATCCGGCGGTGATGCCGGGATTTACGCCATGGCAGGCCTGGTTTTTGAAATATGCCGGAAAAAGGGATTAAAACTTGTGAGATACGAAACCTGGCAGAAAAATGACTTGCCTGACGGCAAAGACGGTGATCTCCTTGAGATAGAAATTGTTCCTGGAATTCCTGCCCTTGCATCAGGTGCTGCTCTTTTGGGAGCTCCTTTGACCCATGATTTTGCAGCGGTGAGTTTAAGTGATCTTTTAACACCCTGGGAAACAATAGAAAAACGGCTTGAAGCTGCAGCTTCAGCTGATTTTGTAATTGCAATTTACAATCCGAAAAGTAAAAAAAGAGACTGGCAGCTTGCAAAGGCAAGGGAAATTATTCTAAAATACAGAAATGAAAACACCCCCGTTGGAATTGTTACTTCAGCCATGCGCGATCATCAGAAAATATCCATTGTACCGTTAAAGGATATTGACAGTGCTGAGGTTGGAATGCAGACAACTCTTTTTGTGGGAAACAGGTCCTCAGTTCAATATCTTGATTTCATGTACACGCCAAGGGGGTACAGCGGGAAATATAAGCTTTAAAAAAGGCTGGAAATTCCAAATGGAAAACGCAAAAGCAAAAATTTTAATTATTGATGATGAATCATACATAAGGGAGAGTGTTAGAAATTTTTTTGAAGATCGCGGTTATTATGTGGCTGAAGCGTATAACGGCAGTAACGGACTTGAAGTTTTTGAAAAAATAAAACCTGACATTGTGCTTTGTGACCTTCGTATGCCCGGGATGGACGGTCTTGAAGTCCTTGGGGCCATAACGGATAGATCTCCTGTTACACCGGTTATAATAGTGTCAGGAGCAGGAAATATTTCAGATACGGTTGAGGCTTTGAGGCTTGGTGCATGGGATTATATATTTAAACCCATCGAAGATATGACAGTCCTGGCCCATGCCGTTACAAAAGAGCTTGAAAGAGCTGCATTTATAAAAGAAAAGGAACTCTACCGGAAAAACCTTGAAAGGGCTAATTCTGAACTGAAAGAATCTCTTGAAACCATTAAAAGGACAAGAGATCAACTTGTTCAGGCTGAGAAAATGGCCGCCCTTGGTGAACTTGTGGCAGGAATTGCCCATGAAATCAATACACCCGTTGGTATAGGTATAACCGGTGCGTCATTTCTTCAATCAAAAACCCTTGAAATCAGTCGCTTGCACAATAAAGGAAAATTGAAGAAAAGCGAATTTGAAGCCTACCTCGACATAGTGGCCAAACTCTCATCCTCTATTCTGATGAATATGGAAAGGGCAGGAGATTTAATTACAAGTTTTAAACAGATTGCAGTGGACCAGACAACAGAAGACAAACGTGTATTTAATTTAAGGGAATATATAGAGGATATTCTTTTAAGTCTCAGACCGGGATATAAGAAAAATAATCATTCTATTAAGCTTATATGCCCGAATGATATCAGTATTTATTCTTATCCGGGTGTATTATCCCAGATAATAACCAACCTTGTTATAAATTCCTTTGAGCATGGTTTCATTAGTGTGGAAAAAGGGAAAATAAACATAAATATTATCCGGGGAAAAAATACAATTACCCTCCTGTACAGGGATAACGGGGTTGGAATCACAGAAGGGATGACAGCAAAAATTTTTGATCCCTTTTACACTACAGCTCGCGGCAGGGGGGGAACAGGTCTTGGAATGTCAATAGTCTTTAATCTTGTTACTCAGACTTTGAAAGGTACGATTTCATGTAAAAGTGATCCGGGAAAAGGAATTGTCTTTAATATTAAGATTCCATATGTCCGTCCGGATGAAAAAAACATGAAAAAGTAGTTTTTTTGTTCGAATATTTACAAATAGTTTTTAACCCAGGGAAATCATGCAGATCCTGAACACATCAAAATGGTATCTTCATCCGGTGTTTATCTTTGCCTGCTCCATTATGGCCCTTGCAACATCCCTTGTCATCACCATCTACTGGTACATGGAAATAACGGCAGCCCTTGAGATCATAATAATGAAGTTCAACATCGATCCCAGGCTGATATTTCCTTCAAAAACCGGGATGCTTTTTTTTGTTTTAACCCTTCTTATTATTGTTGTGCTTGCCGGGATTTTTCTTGCATTCATATATTATCAGAGGACTTTGAGGCTTTTCAGGCTCCAGCATAATTTTATAAATAATTTTACACATGAGCTTAAAACCCCGGTTACTTCATTAAAATTATACCTTGAAACCTTCCTCCGCCATGAATTGAACAATGATGATATCAGGAAGTACAGCCGGTATATGTTAGATGATGTGGCAAGGCTTGGCGACAACATAAACAGTATATTAAACCTTGCAAAAATAGAGAGCAGAAGCTATGGGACAAAGCTTGCAAATGAAGATCTTGCAGAAATGATACAGACCTTCTGTAGTAAAAATAAAACGCTTTTCAGGGATTGTCTTATCAGTCTTAATGTTCCTGAAAAAAGAAAATTCATACACCCGGTGAATAAACTTCTGTTTGATATGCTTCTAATGAATATTATTTCCAATGCGGTAAAGTACAATGAATCCCGCAAACCTGAAATACACATCTCCTTTAGACGTAACAAACAAAAATTGATGATCGATTTTAAAGATAATGGTATTGGAATTGAAAAAAAAGAGATCAAAAAGATTTTCAGGAAATTTTACCAGGCTCCGGGCAGTCAGTATGACAGTATAAAAGGAAGCGGGCTTGGATTATATCTTGTGTTTAATATAGCTGCCATACATGGCTGGAAAATTTCAGCCCAAAGTGCCGGCAAAGGCCGTGGATCGACTTTTACAATTTTTATACCGGAAGGGGATACAGACAGCATTAAAGGAAAAAGCCTATGGAAAACAGTGAAAAAAAACGTATTCTCGTCATAGAGGACGATGAACATATTGCCGAGGGGATACGCCTTAACCTTGACCTCCAGGGATATATGGTAAAGATTGCCGGTGATGGAATGAAAGGGATTGACCTGTGGAAAAAATGGGCGCCCGACCTTGTGGTTCTGGATATTATGCTGCCCCTTGTTGACGGGTTTTCAGTATTAAAGGTGATAAGGAAACAAGATGAAAAACTGCCGGTGCTTATCCTGTCTGCAAGGGGAAGCAGTGAGGATAAAGTCAAAGGGCTTCGCTGCGGAGTGGATGACTACCTTGCCAAACCCTTTGATCTTGATGAATTCCTTTTGCGTGTAAAACGTTTGCTCATTAAAAAACAATGGTATAAACAGGATGTAAAAAATGGGGAGACCGACAGGGGAAAAGAATTGTTTTCAGGAGATAATTACTGCTTTGGTGAGAATGAAATCGACTTTATCACCTGCCGTGCGAAATGTTCCGCAGGTTTAATTATTTTAACTGAGCAGGAAATCAAGCTCATAAAAATTTTCATTGCTAACAGGGGAAAACCCATTTCAAGGGAAAAACTCCTTGAAACCGGATGGGGATATTCAAAGGGAACAACAACGAGAACAATTGATAATTTTATGGTGAGATTGAGAAAATATTTTGAGATTAATCCTAAAAAACCTCGTTATTTCAAGAGTATGAGATCCATAGGGTATATTTTTGACCATTAAATAGTGCAATTTGAATGTGTGATTTTATTTTTTTATAATCGCCATGAGGCGGATACGGCCATGAGGCCGAGCTGGACAGCGCTACGGAGCCTCAAAAAATCAGAGATTTTGACGAATATAGAAAAAGCATTTGTGACTCTGTCAAAAATAAGCTCTTTTTTATAAACCCATCACAATTTTGCAATTTTTGGTCAAGCGCTGGCTCGTGTGAAATGTTTACATTCACGAACACCAAAAACAATAAACGCTATGTGGGTAATTGCAAATGTGTATGGTTTTCGGGCTGGCTTTAATAACTCCAATCCGCATGACTTACAGGTATTCTATTTAATTCATCTTTAATATGTTTCCAATTTGGCAGATAATTATCCATATAACTTTTGAATCTGTCATTGTGATTTCTTTCAAGTAGATGAATTATTTCGTGTGCCAAAATATATTCAAGACAATGAATCGGTTTTTTTGCTAATTCAAG
>WFQS01000249.1 GCA_015486915.1 Desulfobacteraceae bacterium | reverse complement strand
GTTTTTTCTTAACCTTAATTGTAAAATTTCCTGCATCGCCTTCAACATCAACGATTTCGGAAAGGGTTAATAATTCCACATTCAAATGCCGGCCGACCTCGACCAGTTTAGGTGAAATTATTCACATTGCGCAGTCATTGGTTGGAAAAGTTTTATCGAGCTGAGCCATGGCCCCGCCGATACCAGAACTTTTTTCCACCATGTAAACACGATATCCGGACTCTGCCAGATCAAGTGTTGCCTGCATGCCGGCGATGCCTCCCCCGACAACCATAACCGATCCTGTGGGTTTGTCTGTCATTGTCACCTCATCTTTAATTTTAATTTTATTACTGATAACCTGTTTTGCCTCCAAAGGGTTCTGCTTTAAATTCTTTTGTTCCAATGTATTATGTTGCACCTGAACATTTGAAGCAAAACGATCGTTATGTTTTGAAAATTCATCAATGATATCTCCTGATATACCGAATTTAGTACAGAAACGTAATAATTCCGCTTCGTCAATAAGATATCGTTTGGCTATTGTGGGTTGAGCTGCAAGTTTTCCTTTTTTAATCCAGTTACTCACTGTATTTCTATGAACTGAAAATTTTTCAGCAAGCTTACCTATCCGTATCTCAATCATCATTTTTCTCCATTGATAAGCCGGTAAATCCAAAATCCTGCTCCGAAAATAACCGGGAGGTCTGAAGCCTCAGCCTTAAATATTTCGGCTACAGTTTTGCATAGAGTGATCATTTACGTCAATTTTCTGTATTGATTAATCTAAGAACCAGATCTGCCATTTTCGGGACAGCCTTTTTAACAGGTGCTGACAGGCCCGGAGAAACAGCATCAGGGATACCGGATGTCTGCACCACAAACACCTTTACATCAACGCCGGTGTCCTCCTTTAACTCCTTCAACATATTGGTTGTGGGAAACTGGTGCAGGGAAAAATCATTTGCCTTGGCAGGAGCAATCCCGTCAATATCGATTTCATACAGCTCACCTGTATCCTTTCCAGGATCGTATGCCGCATCAATGATGATAATCTGCCGCGGTTTTTTTTCAGACAGCATGATGTCAAATAAAATATCACGGATGGATGTTCCCACATCCATGCAGGTTATATAATCAGGTAAACTGCATTCAGCCTGGAGATACTCCATAACAGCAGGGCCAAAACCGTCATCTCCCATCAAAGTGTTACCACAGCCAAACACTACGCATTGCTTTTCAAAAATATCTTTAATACCTGTATTCAAAATAATCTCTTTGTTTAAATTATGTTATTAGTGCCAATTATTCTAAGTAACAAAATTTTTATTACACAATATTTGTGCCTAATATGCTTTAAAAACCAACCACCTGTTTTTTAAGGTTAAATTTCAATATATAGGCTGAAATAAGTAAAATCAATAGTTTAAATTGAGAATAAACTTCTCAGTCAGACAAGCTTTTCGTATTTTCCACTCCCAGTGTTTCAAAAATCCGGCGGGAAGTGTGTGACTTATTTAGAGAGTATAGATGAATCCCTTTAACTCCGTGATCAATAAGATCTCTGATCTGTTCAGCAGCCCAGTGAATGCCAACTTCTTCAAACCCTTTATCACTATTAGTGCGGGAAAGTGCCCGCATAAGTCGCGCTGGTATCCTGGTACCAGCTGCAAACTCTGACATCCGGCGCATAAGTTTATCTGATGTCATTGTAGTTATGCCGGCAATAACGGGAATGGTGATTCCTGCAATCTCACATCTCTCGCAAAAATCATAAAAATCTCTATTATCAAAAAAGAGCTGTGTGCAGATATAATCGGCGCCTGCATCCACTTTTGCCTTCAGATAATCAATCTCCTTCAGTCGGTTTGGAGTTTCCGGATGCCCTTCCGGATACCCTGCTACACCTACGCCCATCTGGGGGAAATATTTTTTTATGAATGCAACTAATTCTACAGCATAGCTGAATCCACCCACAACAGGTGTAAAATCAGTCTCTCCTTTAGGTGGATCTCCGCGCAGAGCCAGGATATTTTTTATGCCACTGTGGTCATAAGTTTCAAGAATAGATCGTATTTCGTTACGCGTTGCCCCTACACAAGTAAGGTGAGAAACTACAGGAAGATCTGTTTCCCGTTTGATGCGAACCAGCAGGTCATGAGTTAGATTCCGGGTTGAACCTCCGGCACCATATGTGACGCTCACATAGGCAAGCTTAAGGGATACCATATCGTTGATGGTAGTAAAAAGTTGATCCGCTGAAGCTTTTGTTTTCGGGGGAAACACCTCAAAACTGAACGCTATTTTGTGGTTTTTTAAAATTTGTTTAATATGCATGCGTTATTCTCCTACTTTTCTGATTCATTCTTTTTTTCAGTCAATCGTAGCGACCTTCTCGCAAGAGCCTCTTTATTTCTTCTTATATCCTTTTTTGAAATAAGTTTCAGAGACGGAATTTCCGCTGGTCTCCGGTCTTCTCCTAATGCAACAAATGTAAGATAAGCTGATGCGATGTGAGTCTTAACACCGACTAAAATATCTTCATTTTCCACCCTTACTCCTATCTCCATGGAAGTTCTGCCCGTCATATTAATACTTGCTTTTACAGTTATAATATTGCCTATAAAAGCGGGGTTATGAAAATCCAGTCTGTCTATAGATGCAGTAACACATATTTTGCCTGCATGTCTCACTGCCGCAACACCTGCTGCATTATCAATCTCTTTCATTATAACGCCACCATGAACAATCCCCATCGGATTAGCATCCTCAGGCATCATTATCCTTGCCAGAATCACACGGGAATTCTTTGCCGTTTTTTCTGATTTCATCAAAGTCACCTTTGCAATCTAAAGCAGACTGCGGTTCTAAATTTCAATCTTTTTAAATTACGTCAATTCAGACGTTCTCAATGTTCTTTACCTCATGGGAGAAAAATTTTATTTCTGTCAAATAAAAGGCAGAACACTACCAGGTTTTTAAATTATAAAAAAAAGCCGTTACAATTTTTAACGTTTTTCCTTCAGTTCTATTGATAATCATGATTTTTCATTTTAGCAGTTTAATTATGCTGTAACATACTGCGATGGCCTGCAATGATATCTTCTGCAAAATAAACAAGGCTGCTGTAGAATGAAAAAACCTGTACAAATTTTTTTGTGTTAAATCTGCGGGTCAAACCCTCTCTCCTGATATTTAAAAGTTTTATATCCATGGCATTTATCATGAACTCAAGATCATTTTCTGCAGGCAGGTACTTGTTTTCCATGAGCATTACAAGGGCATCTCCACTTTTTTCAGCAATGCTTTTAATTTCCCTTGACATGATAATTTCGCAGCCATCGGCATCAATAAAGTTAAGAGCCCTTATCATATTGCGCAGATGTTCAACCGAGCGGTTTATTACTGAAATTTTAACCGGAAAATTTTCATTGATTTTTTTGTGATAAATAATAGCCTCATTGTGTATGATTTTCTGCAGTAAAGCATGGTCCTCCCATGCTTCTCTGACAAGGACATCCATTAATGCATCATTTACGTTATGCTGTTTCGCTAAAAATGCATCAGCGAGAAAAAGGCATTTCTCAGCACATTCCTTTGCCTGAACGGCAAGTCTTTCCCTTAGCACATCAACTTTTCTTTTTGGAAAAATCAGAATTGATACAAAAAAAGCACATAAAATACCGATACAGATTTCAAAAACCCTTGATAATCCGACAAAAAGGGCATTGTGAGTGTGAAGTCCCGTCATTATAACAATTACAACAGTGATGGCCGCCATGCGGTACCTGGTTTTGTATTTGGTAAGAAAACTGCACAACCCTATTGTTACAAATAGAGCTGCACCTATGAAAAAAGGGGTTTTCGGAATTACAAGAATGGCAAAAACGCCCAGACAGGCACCAATCAACGTGCCTGAAAATCTGTACAGACACATCTCTACGGAATCAGCAACATAGACCTGCATTACAATAACAGCAGATATAACTGCCCAGTAACCGAACCTAAACTGTAAAAAATAGGTTATTGTATAAGCAAGAACCGCTGCAAAAGCCGTTTTAAAACCATGAACCAAATGGGTTGATGAAATTTTGTTTGAATTTGTCTGCGCATTCCATGAAAAAGATAGATGCATTATTGTTTTTCCCATTGCCTGTTATAAAATTAGCTGCTTTAAAATACACTGCCCTCATGACGGTTTATAAAAAATAAAACGTAACACATTCCTTTTATTTCATTATTTGTCAGAATCTTTGATTCTTTGAGGAAAATCTGGGCCAACCAGATCGGCCTCATGGCCGTTATAAAAAAAGGAGATTATTGGGAAAGTCGTGTTAAGCAGAGCTATTGCTCCGCCGACAACCATAGCCGCCCCAATTGGTTTGTCTGTTATTGTCACCTCGCTTATGTTTTTTGTAGGAAACTGGTGCAGGGAAAAATCATTTGCCTTGGCAGGAGCAATCCCGTCAATATCAATTTCATACAGCTCACCTGTATCCTTTCCAGGATTGTCTGCCGCATCAATGATGATAATCTGCCGCGGTCTTTTTTCAGACAGCATGATGTCAAATAAAATATCGCGGATGGATGTTCCCACATCAATGCAGGTTATATAATCAGGTAAACTGCATTCAGCCTGGAGATACTCCATAACAGCAGGGCCAAAACCGTCATCCCCCATCAAAGTATTGCCACAGCCAAAAACCACGCATTGTTTTTCAAAAATATCTTTAATACCTGTATTCAAAATAGCCTCTTTGTTCAAATTGTGCAATCAGTGCAAATTGTTCTAAATAATGGTATCAATAAGCAATACCCGTGCCCTAATTCAAACAAAACAGCTAAGCACTTGTTTTTATTATAATAAATTTTAGATGCTACTTCATGACAAGCAGGACAAACCTATATAGATGGGTAATAATTCCCCTGAAATATTGAATTTAATACAGATAACACATTGTAATTATATACATAAATGATGATTGGGGAATTATTCTACTAATTGGGTATTAATTGGAATGTGCAAGAAACAAGATACAAGATACAAGAACGATGCTGAGGTATAACCGCCATGAGGCAAATCTGCTGATCTCTCAGACTGCCTCTCAACAAAAAAAAAGAAAAATGCAGAGAAAAGCTCTCTTTTATTTAAGTCCGTAAAGCTTTATCTTAGAAGCAAGGGTTTTTCGATCGATGTTTAACACAGCCGCAGTTTTGCTTATGTTCCAGTGTTTATTTTCCAGAATTTTTTTAATTATATTTTTTTCCAGATCAGAAATATGGTCTTTCAGAGTTTTATGCTCATCATCTGAGTTTTCAATATTAAAGGAGTTTTTCCCTTTTGATCTATTTAATTCAGAAATTCGTGTTTTGATGAAACTTAAAGACCGGGTTGCACAATACCGAATGATGGCATTTTGAAGCTCGCGTATATTTCCCGGCCAGTCATAACCAAGCAGAATGTCATAGAATTTTTCTGAAACAGGCAGCAGGCTGTCATCTCCGTCAAAATACTGCGATAGAAAATAATCCGCCAGGAGCGGTATATCTTCACGGCGATCCCTTAAAGGAGGAAGTCTGATGGGAATGATATGTATGCGGTAAAAAAAATCTTTTCTCATCATTTCTTTATCAACAAGCTGTTTTAAGTCACGGTTGGTTGCTGCGATAATCCTGAAATCAGATGATTTAACCTGGTTGCTTCCCACAGGTGTAAAAC
>WFQS01000248.1 GCA_015486915.1 Desulfobacteraceae bacterium | reverse complement strand
GAATTATATGTGGATGACGGTGATGCAGTTAAAAAAGGACAATTGATTGCAATGCTCGATGACAGGGATATCCTTGCAGATATGGATTCAATTAAATCAACAATAAAAGCTTTACAAAGCTCCCTTAAAAGCAATCAGGCAATGACGAATGCTGCAGAAAAAGACTATACCTATCTGAAACGGGAATACGGGCGGGATAAAAAACTTTTCAAAGAACAGGGTATCAGTGATTCAGCCCTTGATGCAAGCAGGAACAGGATGGACAATGCCGATGAAAAACTTAAATCATTGATTTCAAAAAGTTCTGAAATAAAGCATAACCTTGCATCCCTTGCAGCAAAACTTGATGAAGCCAGGACAAAACTCAGCTATACCAAAATTCTGTCACCTTCAACGGGCAGGGTGGAAAAACGTCTCCTTGAAAAAGGCGATCTTGCCCAGCCGGGAAAACCTGTTTTCCGTATAATGAATATGACGGCCTACCGCCTTGCCATCAATCTTGTGCAGGATGACTTAACCTATATTCACCCGGGACAGAAGGCTGTTATCTGCTGGAACTCCACAAAACAGCAGTGCAGTGCAAAAGAGGTGCATGATGAATCTGCAGTGCTGTCGAGGATTTTTCCCGCACTTGGAACCGGCAGGACAATAAGGGCTGAAATAGATTTAAATGATAATGTTCCAGAGGGTGTAAAAATCGGCAGTTTTATTCCCGTGAATCTTGTTATAAATGAAGAAAAAGGCTTAACAGTTCCGAGAAGTGCCATAATTCCGGTTTCTTCCGGCGCTTCGTTTTCCGGTATTTCCTCTTCCGGCGCTGCATTATCCGGTATTTCCGCTTCCGGTAAAAATGCGATTGTTTATGCAATAAGAGACAAAAAAATTGTTCCTGTTAAAGTAAGAGAACTGTTTTTCAATGAAACAAGAAGCCTTGTTACAGGTAGTTTGCAGGAAAACGAAAAAGTTGCAGTGAATGAATTTCTCCAGTGGGTCAGGCTTAACCCCGGTGATACCGTGGAGGTGATTAAATGAAGCCCCATGAATTTGCATTGAAAAATCCCTGGGCGGTGCTTGTTGTTTCCCTGATTGTGGTTGTGGTGGGACTGCGTGCTTTTTTCATGATGCCAAAGGAGTACTTTCCGGATACTCATAGGCCCCAGGTTGCCATTGTCACAGTGGAACCGGGAGCTGCTGCAACGGATGTAAGCCGCAGGATCACCGAGGTTATAGAAAAGGAGCTTGCAAGTATTTCAGGCCTTAGAAAGATCACATCCTCATCAAGGGATGAGGTGTCCTCTGTGAGTGCGGAATTTGAGTATGGAAAACCAATGGGACAGGCGGTCGTGGATGTTCAGAACGGGATATCCCGGATAAGGGCGGATCTGCCGGCAGATATCATGGAACCGAGGATATACAGAATTACCGATGCAACAAGACCCCTTGTGACCCTTGCACTTTCCCCAAAACCGGGCTCCGGCATTACAATGGGTGAAATAAGGCTGCTTGCAGACAACGATATAAAGGATTTTCTTTTAAATATTAAAGGTGTTGCAGATGTGGATACCTTTGGTGCAGATGAGCTTGAGATCAATATCTGGCTGAACCAGGACAGGCTTGAAGCCCTTGGAATAACCCCGATGCAGGTGATGCAGGCTGTGAGGAGCCAGAATATCACAACACCTGCAGGCATTATGCACGGACCTGACGGCGAATCCCTGATAAAAACCGTGGGAGAGTTCAAAGATCTTCACGATATTGATTCCCTTATTATCAAACAGGATAAAAACGGTTATATCAGGCTTAAGGATGTGGCAAGAACGGAACTTGGGGTAAAGGATATCCGAAGTATCTACCATGGTAATGGAAAACCTGCCATTGCCATAAATATTTTAAGGGCTGAAAAGGGAAACGTCATAAATGCCATACGAAATATCAAAAAAAATCTTCCTGAAATCAGGAACAGATGGTCTGATATAAATTTTAAGATCACAGATGATCAGGAGCCGCTCATTGACAGGAACACTTCCGGCATGAGGGCATCCCTTTATATGTCAATTATTCTCACAGTTATTATAATTTTTCTTTTTCTTGCAGATATAAAAGTTTCCATCATCGCCCTTATCAGTATTCCCCTTTCCTTTCTCTTTGGTATCGCGGCATTGAGTTTTACCGGTTATACAATCAATATTGTGACATTGTCAGGTCTTATAATTGCAACGGGAATGGTGGTGGATGCCACCGTTGTAACCGTGGAAAACATATCCCGATACAAAAAGGAGAGGGGGAAAATCACCTCAAATGTTGTAAAGGATGCTGTATCGGAAATCATGGTTTCCATTACCGCAGGCCTTCTTACAACCGTTACCATGCTTATCCCGATCATGTTTGCCGGCGGATATGTTGAAAAGGTGCTGCGCCAGTTCACTTTAACCCTTGCACTTGCACTTGTGGGCTCCCTTCTTGCTGCCATTTTTGTTGTGCCGCCCCTGGCTTTGAAGCTTGTGAAAAAAGATTCACATCATAAGAATTTTATTGAAAGAAATGTGATGTGGTTTGGCTGGCTTGTGGACAGGGTTGCCGACGGGTATGTTTATTTTTTAAGATTTGCCATGCGCCACAGGATACCTGTGATGATGGTGTCCGTGATGTGCCTTGTGCTCACGGTGAAAACACTGATGCCTCTCATCGGAAGGGAGATGATGCCCCACATGGATACAGGCATTGTAAAGGTTTTTTTTGAAGCACCTCCTGAGACAAAGCCCGAAGATATGGAAAAAATTCTCTCAAAAATAGAGGCCATTATCAATCAGGAAAAAAGTGTTAAGATGATTTCATCCACGGCAGGTTCCGAGCCCGGGCAGATATCATTCGGAGCAGGAGGCCAGACAGCTCAGCAGGCAATGAT
>WFQS01000247.1 GCA_015486915.1 Desulfobacteraceae bacterium | reverse complement strand
ATCTGAACTGCGTTACTATGCCTCTCAACGAACATAGAAAGAGTACTTGTTATTTGTCAAAATAGAGCTCTTTCTTATAAAAAAAAAACGATAAATAAACTGATATGGAAAAAAGAAAAAAACTCATATGTATTGTAAGTTTCCTGTTAATTACAGGCTTTGCTGCAACAAGCATTACAAGTTACTATATGTCAAGGTCATCGCTGAGGAATGAGATTATAAATAACGAACTTCCCTTAACGAGTGACAATATTTATTCAAAAATTCAAAAGGATATACTTCGGCCTGTTTTTATATCTTCCATCATGGCCACAAATACTTTTCTCAGGGACTGGGTAATAAACGGAGAAAAAGATAAAACACAGATTACCAAATATCTACGGGATATAAAGAAAAAATACCATACTTTTACAAGTTTTTTTGTTTCTGAAAAAACAAGAATATACTACCAGACAAATGGAGTACTGAAAAAAATAAACAGAAATGACAAACGCGACAAATGGTATTTCAGGGTACGTTCCATGAAAACCGATTATGAAATTAATGTTGATCCTGACATGGCAAACAATGATTCAATGACCATTTTTATCAATTACAAGGTGTTTGATTATAACCATAAATTCATAGGTGCAACAGGTGTAGGGCTTAATGTAAGTGCCGTTAAAAACATCATAAAGAAATACCAGAAAGATTATGGGAGAAATATTTTTTTCATCGATAAAAAAGGAACAATAAAACTCTGCGGCACGAATTTTTTCAAAAATAAAAAAAATATTCATAATATTCAAGGTCTGGCATCCATTGCAGATAAAATTTTATTAACAAAAAACGGTCATTTTCAGTATGAAAAAAATGGACAGGTCATTCACCTGAACACACGGTATATTCCTGAATTCAACTGGTATTTACTGGTTGAACAAACGGAAGATCAAGCAACGAAATCTATTTTAAATACATTATTAATCAATCTTCTTGCCTGTACAATAATAACCCTTATAGTTCTTTTTCTGACAAATATAACTATCCTTTCCTATCAGCGCAGACTTGAAAAAATGGCAAAAACAGACAAATTAACAGGTACATTCAACCGGCAGGCTTTTGACATCGTGTTGAATCAAATTTTAAAGGACATGCAAAGGAAACAATATGATCTGTCGATCATAATGTTTGATATTGATTTTTTTAAAAATCTTAATGATAAATTCGGGCATCCTGCAGGGGATGCCCAGCTTAGAAATATTTCGGCAGTTGTAACAAATATCATCAGAGACTCAGATATCCTGTGCCGATGGGGCGGTGAGGAATTTATAATTCTTTTAAAAGATTGCGGAATTAATGAAGCTTATAAAATATCAGAAAAAATTCGAAAAACAGTGGAAGAAACCCCTGTTATCTATGAAGACAGGAAAATTTTTTCAACAATAAGCCTTGGTGTTGCTCAATATCATTCTTTTGAACTGAAAGATAATCTTATTGTAAGAGTTGACCAGCTTATGTATCGCGCAAAACAAAATGGTAGAAACAGAACGGAAAAGCCGCAGGAACTATCTTAAATGAAAAATACAGGCAGTATATCTTTGGTTAGTCAGGCTGATTCAGGTACTGGATTAAAGGAGATAAAAAAAAATTGTGTTTCAAGAAGGCAATTTTTAAAATATTCTTTTTTCATGTCTGCATCCATTGCATCTGCTCCGTTGTTTTCTTCAGGATGTGCGGTCAATCCCGTTTCAGGCCGCCAAGAAATTATGATGGTTTCACGCGGGCAGGAAATTGCCATTGATAAGAGTCAGTCGGTTTTTCAATTTTCTGCTGATTACGGAATTACCCAGGATCAAAAAACAAATAACTACCTTGGAACTATTGGAAGAAGACTGCTCCCCCATGTTCACAGGCCCGGCATGCCATATAATTTTCACTGCGTCAATGCAGTTTACATCAATGCCTATGCCTTTCCCGGAGGTTCCATTGCTGCAACCCGCGGGATTTTACTAAAACTTGAAAACGAGGCGCAGCTTGCT
>WFQS01000246.1 GCA_015486915.1 Desulfobacteraceae bacterium | reverse complement strand
ATATCAGAGAGCCCTTTGAGAATCGATTTAATCCGGGTTTTATCAGCTTTTTTTTCTACCCTGAAATTATCTAACATGGATTTTGAAGAAAGTTCTTCAATCATGTGCTCAATATCAATATCCTGCAGGGGCGCTATCCTGAAAACAACATCATTTATGGCTTCCGTAAATATTCCGCCAAGACCGAACATAACTACATGCCCGAACTGCTGATCTTTAAATACCCCTGCAACAAGTTCCCTTGTTCCCTCTATTTTCGGTTGCACAAGCAGGCCTTCCATTAAATCTTTCGAAGATTTGAGAAATTGATCTGCTGTTTTTTTTACTTCTGATCTGCTTTTAAGACCTACTTTTACAAGTCCCATTTCCGTTTTATGGCTGATATTTGAACCAAGCCCTTTTAATACAACTGGAAATCCAAAATCTTCCGCTGCTTTTGCAGCATCTTCAGAAGATGTCACCCTTTTTTCAGGAACCACAGGGATCCCGTATTGTTTTAAAATTATTTTTGAATCATCTTCACAAAGTGTATTTATGCCTGAACGAATGGTTTTCTCCAAAATTTCAGAAGCTGTCAGTATTTTTTCTGAACTCGTTGTATTTTTATCATTTTTAATCATATCTATTATTGTACCCCTTAAAATATTATTGTACAGAAAAAATTATTCGTCACCATTAACTCTACGTCTTAATTTTTTCAGTTTACCGTGCTTTGTCTTATTATCGAGACGTTTTTTCTTTGCATTAAATGAAGGTCTGGTTGACTTACGTTTTTTTGGTTTATCCATTGATTTTAAAATCAATAGCTTAAGACGGTTTAAAGCATCTTCCCTGTTTTTTTCCTGACTGCGAAATTGTTGTGCCTTTATGACGATAATACCATCTTTTGAAATTCTTCGATCATTAAGTGTCAGTAATTTTTTTTTATAATCATCCGGCAGACTTGAATTGTGAATATCAAATCTTAAATGTATGGCAGTTGAAACTTTGTTTACATTCTGTCCTCCTGCACCTTGTGCCCGGATAGCATCATACCGGATTTCATTTTCTGGAATATTTATCTGGGGTGATATTTTCATAATATTTTCCATTTGTAAATAATTATCATTGTTTTTGTATATGCGATATTGATTGAGGAGAGGCAAATGGGTTGCGGGCATCGTCCGCTTTGGATAGAAACAAGGTGGTGAATTTGATTTTTAAAGCAGGTAAAAATTAAAAAATCCCTGAACGTTATCCGTCCAGGGATTTTATGTTTAAGCCATTAATAATGGCTTTTTTTCAAGCAAATAAAACGGTTAACTAAATCACGGTTACATTTGCTGCTGCGGGGCCCTTTGCTCCTTCTTCGATATCAAAGGTTACCCTGTCCCCTTCATTAAGGGATTTGAAACCTGATGCGTTGATGCCTGAGTGATGTACAAAGACATCTTTTCCGCCGTTTTCCTGTTCGATAAATCCAAAACCTTTTGAGTCGTTAAACCATTTTACTGTACCATTAGCCATGTCGGCAATCTCCTGAAATAAAAAATAAAAAATAAAAGTTTCTAACTTTGGGGGGGTAAATCACATTCCAAATATTGGGGGAAATACACCTTAAAAGAAAAAACACGTACGCGTTACTTACAACTGCGTAACTTATAACTCTGGCAAGTATATAGGAATATAAATAAAAGTCAAGAATAAAATTGAAGGCACTGAAAATAAAATAGCATATGCTGAAATTCTGTGCAGACACTGGATTTGTGCAGACACTGGAAATGGTACGGCACTGCACGTATTGAGCTGGCACAGGCAAATATTTTACACAGTCTGGCGATATAAAATTTCAGACAGAAACTTCACTTATCTTTTTTTTAATTGATTTTATTGGCTTTTTGGGATTATAAAGCCTTCACTGAAGGAAGAAGCCGACATGCGGGATTCAGTGAAGGCTTAAAGTCATGGAAAACTGTTTTGCAGCACTCCTTGACAAGATTTATTAATTTTTACCAGCAAATTACATTTGAGTCAATGATCTGTTTCATATATATGAAATATGCAGATCATGTATATTTTTTTGTGAGTAGAACTGGAGGTAGAGTTCAGATCCGCCTCATGACGGTTATAAAAAAAATTATGGTAAACCATGAGTATTATTAAGGACAAAAATGCAATAATCCGGATGTTTAATGTGAGCAAACGTTTTGGTAAACATTATGCTCTTAAAAATATCACAATCGATATACAGGCTGGAGAATTCATTTTTATCACAGGTGCTTCAGGGGCTGGCAAATCAACTCTTATGAAATTGCTTTACCTTGCAGAAAGAACATCTGAAGGTCAGATTCTTGTTGATGGAATGAACCTTGCCAGGATTTCACCTTCAAGGGTACCGTACCTTCGCAGAAGATTCGGTGTCATTTTTCAGGATTTTAAGCTTATACCGAGGAAAACTGTTTATGAAAACGTAGCGCTGGTACTGGAAGCTGCAAATGAAAAACCAGGCATTATAAGGAAAAAAGTTCTTAAAATTTTAGAAATCACAGGAATGGAAAAAAAAATAAATGCACTTCCTCCTTCTCTGTCCGGCGGAGAACAGCAGAGAGTTGCTGTTGCAAGAGCACTTGTTGGCGATCCTGCAATTATTCTTGCAGATGAACCTACATGCAGCCTTGATTCCGATTCGGCACAGACAATCCTTGATTTTCTTTTAGAGTATCATTCCAGGGGTACTACTGTTTTAATTGCAACGCATAATCTACAGATCATCAGCAATACAGTGAACGGAAGATGTATATCGCTTGTTGAAGGAGTATTGACAGGAACAGCAAAATTCCTTTAAATTATATTTCCGTTATGCACAGGAAAAAGTTAAAATAGAAATAAAATATAAGACAAAAAATGCTTTATTATTTTAAAAGGGCAGTTTCTGACATCCTGTCCAATAAATTTCTCAACAGCATTACCATTGTAACCATAGCTCTGTGTATTCTTGTGGTCAGTGTTTTTGCGCTTTTTTTCGAAAATGCCTGTAGAATTATTCAATCCGGAGAACAGGGTGGGAAAATGATGGTCTATCTTGGACCGGAGTTTAACATAAATATGCTGCCACAACTGAAACTTAAAATTAATGCCCTGGGTGAAACAAAAAAGATAATATTTATATCGAAACAGGACGCCCTTAAACAATTAAAAAAAGACATGGCTTCGAGAAGCAGCTTTATTGACAGTTTAAAAGATAATCCTCTGCCCGATGCGCTTAAAGTAATTATGAAAAAAAACGTGAATAAATTAAGAACTATTAAAGATCTCGCCGTAAAAATTAAAAAAATACCAATGGTTGAAGATGTGGAATACGGTGAGAGATGGCTGGGAAGATTTTTAAGCATCTTCAACCTTTTTAAGATGACAGGTTATGCCATAAGCAGCCTTTTTTTTATGATTGCCCTTTTCATAACTGCAAATACAATAAGGCTTTCTTTTTATGCAAGACGGCAGGAGGTGGAAATAATGAGACTTGTGGGAGCAACTGATAAATTTATCATTACTCCTTTTTACATAGAAGGCTTATTGCAGGGCATTGCAGGTGGCATTGCAGGTCTTGGTATTCTATTTTTGTTTTTTCTTTTTCTGTCTTCAGGAGTTGAAAAAAACATTCCTTTGTATATGCTGTTTAACATCAAATTTCTTTCCATAAAATACTCTGTAATAATAATTGCCTGCAGTGCATTTTTAGGCTGGCTTGGATGTTATCTTTCCTTAAAACAGTTTTTGAAATATTGATGCGGACTTTTGCTTTTATCCTTATTTTTCTAATGCCTGTTTTTTTCTTTTCGCGGGTTCCGGCTATGGCAGAAGGGCAATCTGTCACCATTACCGGTGTTGTTACGGCCTTGAAACTCAATGTCAGAAGCTCTCCATCCCAACATGCCGCAGTTTCAGGAATTATAAAAAAAGGTGACAAGGTAAAAATTTATAAACTTACAGGCGGTATTGGGGGCTGGCTTGAGGTGTCCTGTAAAGGTATAAATGGATATATAAGGAACAGACCCAGATACATAAAACTTGTTAAAATCAACAGGATAAATTCCGGCAGTTATGGAAAAACACCTGAAACCATTCAGGATAAAATTAAAATAGAAGCTAAAAAGCTCAATGATTTCACAGAAAAAGAAATTAAAATCATAGACGGTTTAAATGATATTGAAAAGAGTTTAAGCAGAATGCGGAAACAGGTTCTGTCGATTAGAGAAGAAATGGATCAATTAAACAGGGAAATTGATAAAGCTTCTGCGGAAAAAAAACAATTATTGTCCGAAATCACAAAAAACAAAACCTATGCAGAGGCCAGGTTAAAGAGTTTTTATAAAATGAAAATGATCGGCGTAACCAATCTTTTCACCATGCCTGATTCTGTGTTTGATTTCATTGTACAGCAGAATTACCTTAAAAGGATAATTGAGTCGGATATAACGACTATTGATACGGAAATAAAAGAGAGAAATGCGCTTATTTTACTATCACGGCAACTTGCAGAGAAAAAAAAGGAAAAACATGACCTTGGTGAACGAATAGATGATAATATAAGGATAATGAAAAAAGAGAGTCAGAGGCGCAAAGCTATTTTAAAAGAAATCAAAAGTAAAAAGGATCTCGGGTTTGCAGCAATCGCTTCTCTTAAACAGGCAGCACAGGCCCTTGACAATAGGATAAAAGCCATCAGTAAGGTGCCATCGATTCGAAAAGGGACATCCTTTGCTGACTTTAAGGGGAAACTTGAAATGCCTGTGCAAGGAAAAATCATATCAAAATTCGGGACTGCGCGAAACAGTGATTCTCCCTCCTTCACTTTTCGGAGCGGAATTGATATAAAGGCCAACAGAGGTGAGCCTGTACGATCGGTATTCAGGGGCAGGATTATATTTGCACAATGGCTTAAGGGCTATGGTAATATTATTATAATTGATCATGGAGATAATTATTATACTTTATACGCCCATGTTGATGAAATTTTTAAAAAAAAGGGCTCACTTATAGACAGGGGTGACGTTATAGCAACCGCAGGTGATACCGGTTCAATGAAAGGTACCTGCCTGCATTTTGAGGTGAGATTTCACGGAAAGCCTGTAAATCCGGTAAAATGGTTGAAGAAAGGAGTTTGAAAACAATGGGAAAGAAACAGAGTACAATACTGTTTAAGTCTGGTGTAATGATTTCATTATTTATTATGATGACGTTTGTAGCAGGTCATTTTTATCCGGCTCAGGCAGCAAGTGATAAAACTTATCAGTCATTAAAACTTTTTTCCGACGTGCTGGAAGAAATTGAGAGAAATTACGTTGATAAGGTGGACACAGACACACTTATTCAAAATGCCATTAAAGGCATGGTTGGCAATCTTGATCCACATTCAGCATTCATGCCGCCGAGGGCTTTTAATGAACTGCAGGATGATACCAAGGGAGAGTTTGGCGGTATCGGAATTGTGATTACAATGAAAAAGGGTATTCTTACGGTTATCTCTCCCATAGAGGGGACACCTGCCTACAGGGCGGGAATAAAAGCAGGGGATGTCATTATACGTATCAATGGGAAAAGTACCATGGATATGGCACTATGGGAGAGTGTTAAAATGATGAGGGGTCCCAAGGGGAAAGAGGTTTCCATAACTATTATAAGAAAAGGAAAACCCGAACCCATGACGTATACCATGAAAAGGGAGAATATTCCTCTGGAAAGTGTAAGAAGTACAACACTTAAACCCGGATACGCATATATATCGGTGACAAATTTCAGGGTTAACACAGCATCTGAGATGAAACAGGCATTAAAAAAACTTGAAAAGGAAAATGTACCGCTTAAAGGGCTTATTATGGATTTGAGGAATAATCCTGGTGGACTTTTAACACAGGCCGTTGCTGTATCTGATATTTTCCTTGATCATGGTATAATTGTTTCCATTAAAGGAAGGCTTCCGGAAAATACAGAAGTTTTTAATGCCCATGCAAATGAAATCAAAAGAAACTATCCGATGATTGTCCTTATTAACGGAGGTACTGCAAGTGCTTCGGAAATTGTTGCAGGAGCCCTCCAGGACCAGAAGAGGGCACTTATTATAGGCACGACTTCATTTGGAAAAGGATCTGTGCAGACAGTTAAATCCTTAAGGGACGGTTTCGGGCTTAAATACACAATTGCCAGATACTATACCCCGAGCGGCAGGTCAATACAGGCAGAGGGGATAAAACCCGACATAAAAGTAAGATACAGCCTTGCAAAAAAAATTATAGAAAAAAAAGCTAAATTCCCGTTTGAAAGAATGCTTAGAGAAAAAGATCTCAAACATCATCTTAAAGCTGAAAAGATAAAACAAGGTAAAGAAAACAGCAAAAGCAATAACCTGGATGTAAAAAAGATTAATCAGAAAACAAAAAGCGGATTGATCAATATGGACAGATTAATGCGTGATTCCCAGGTCAACAGGGCCCTTGATATTCTCACGGGTTACGAGGTTTTTAACAGGTTGAAATGTGTTAATGCCAGAAACAATTGATACGAACATCAGTGATTTTTTAAGCAGTAATTAAAAATAAAAATCTGTCCTGTCAGGTCAGAACAATGT
>WFQS01000245.1 GCA_015486915.1 Desulfobacteraceae bacterium | reverse complement strand
ATAAGGGAACTTCCAAAAAATAATTTACGCATCCTGTTTGCCCTTTTGCCCGTTTTCTCTGTTGTGATAACAGGCACATAGTTCGACTATGCACCTGTCATCACGCCTTGAAAACGAACAAAAGTACTGCACGATATACGTATATTATTTTATTCCAGTTCCCTAAATCCTGTACGCGTCAATTTAAACTCAACTTCCGGGGTTCTGGATTTTAAAGGGGATCAGACTTGTTCTTCGATCATGTAAAATTAGTCAGCCCCGAAAATTGAGTTTATAGCGGCCATGACGACGAACCGGATCCAGGTTCCGGTTCTGTTTAAAAGAATCAAAGAATCTGACAAATTAAGAAATAGCGTTTTGAGATTACGCTATTTCTTATGAAAATTCGCGTCAGGTGTCTCTGCCATCCTATACTTTAAAATTATTTTTCTTTTTCCGGAAAAATCTTTGAGGCAAGTTCAATATCTTCGGGGCAGAAAACAAAAAGACATTTTGCATCTCCCGATGAAACCGAACCGTAAACATAGTTTATATTAATTCCCTGTTTTCCGAATTCCTTTGTTATTTCAGATAATCTCCCCGGGACATTTTCTATGTCAATTGCAATAACTTCCTTTGTGTCAAATAGATATTTATTGGCTTTGAGGATTTCTATCGCCTTTTCAGGCCGATTTACCAGCATGCGGATAAGGGCAAATTCAGCAGAATCCCTTCGTATGGAGTTGTAATTAGCCGATGAAGCTATCCTTTTAAGGGATTTCCCCCTTGCTTCAAATAAATTACGCACATAGGATGATGCATCCTGGATGGTTATGGCATCAATATTGATTTCAGATTCTCCAAGAAGAGACGTCAAATTCCCAAGTTCACCAGGAACGTTTTTAAGAAAAAGTTCTATTTCAATTCTAATCATACAGAGTCCCCCTTAATTAGTTATTAATGATGGCAGATAAAGATCACAAGGCCGGTTTAAGCTGTTGACCTGCTTTTTTTTAAAACAGGTCAAAAGCTCTGTGTTTATCCCGACAATATTATATAAATATTCGGCAAGCACCCCATCTTCGGCCATGATGGCCCGATCCGGTGATTTTCAAAGCGTTCTGTTCTTTATTAATCCTCTGCTATTTCCATTCCCCTGTCAAAAGCTTTCATATTCAAGGGAATTACTTTCTTTTTTGAAGCAAAATTGTCTTTGACACATTGCCTTAAGATATCAGTATCCACCATGCCGCTTTTTGCTGCAAATGCACTTAAAACTATGATATTGGCACATCTTACTGTTCCGAGATTTATTGCTTCCTCATTGGCGGGCACAAGCAGTTCCGATATATCATCTCTTTCCGATCTTACCGGGATAAGGGAACTGTTTATCACAACAATACCGCCGGGTTTTACATTGGGGGCAAATTTTTCAAGAGACGGGCGGTTCATTGCCACAAGATAAGTGGGAGTTTTAATAATCGGTGAACCAATACGTATATCGCTTATTACAACGGTGCAATAGGCTGTCCCTCCCCTCATTTCAGGTCCATAGGACGGTACCCATGCCACCTCAAGTCCCTGCTTCATGGCCGCATAGGCAAGCAGTTTTGCGCTGAGCAGAATACCCTGGCCGCCAAAACCTGCAAACATTACTTCTTTCTGCATATACTCCTCCTAAGATAACTTGTAAGCGTTCACAGGGACACTGCACCTGCAGCGTTGACGGGCATTTGAAGTACATTAGTACGTCTGCCTGCCCGTCGCCTTGCATCTGCAGCACCCTGTAAACGCTTACTATTCACGTATGGACTGTGAACGGTTACGATAACTTTCACTTTCTGAGATATTTTTATTCTTTTCCAAAACATTTAAATGTCAATATCCTTGAAAAAGAACGGGATATCCTGTTTTTTTATTCCTCTTCAGGAGTTTTAAACTCACCGAGTTTATAATAGGGAAGAAGGCTTTCTTCCGCCCATTTTAATGATTCAAGAGGAGTTTTGCCCCAGTTGGTGGGACAGATACTTACAAGTTCCACAAAACTGTAGCATTTTCCTGCAACCTGGTATTCAAATGCCCTTTTTATGGCTTTTTTGGCCTTTTTAATATATTTGGGGTTGAGAAGGGTCTGTCTTTCAATATACCCGGGAGTCTCAAGGGTTGAAAGCAGTTCACACATTTTTATGGGCATACCGGTTGTTGTAACATCACGTCCCATGGGAGATGTGGTGGTTCTCTGTCCCGGCATGGTGGTGGGAGCCATCTGGCCGCCAGTCATTCCGTAAACTGCATTATTGATAAAAATTGTCGTGAATTTTTCCCCGCGGTTGGCAGCATGGACGATTTCTCCCATGCCGATACTTGCCAGATCTCCGTCCCCTTGATATGTAAACGCAATAAGATCGGGTCTTACTCTTTTTATACCTGTAGCCATGGCAGGAGCACGTCCATGGGCGGCTTCCTGGAAATCACAGGTAAAATAATTATATGCCAGAACAGCACATCCAACGGGTGCTATTCCAACGGTTCTGCCCCTGATCCCGAGCTCATCTATGACTTCCGCCACAAGACGGTGGGCTATGCCATGGGTGCATCCCGGGCAGTAATGCGTATAGGCATCGGAAAGTGCTTCCGGTTTTGAAAATGTTTTTCCCATTATTTAAATTCTCCTTGGCACAGATTATTTGTTAATTAACGCCATGACCTGCTCCTCAACCTCTTCGGGAGACGGAACATTACCACCGCACTGGCCATACCATGAAACAGGTTTCTGCCCGAGAACGGCACGTTCAACATCCTCAACCATCTGTCCCATGCTCATTTCAATACT
>WFQS01000244.1 GCA_015486915.1 Desulfobacteraceae bacterium | reverse complement strand
CTATTAAACTTTTTATACGATATATCTATTTATGCCCCGTTGATTACAAAGTCAATAACAAATGGTTCTAACTACTATATATTTTTACCAAAAGATAAAATTTCCGCTAAAAAATAAATTGATATTATATTTTTAATATGAAATAAAACGTAAGTTATTATTCTTATATCTAAATTTATTGCGGGGTAGATCTGTCCTAAACCAAACCCGCCTCATGGCAGCCATATGCACTGAAATATGCCGTTGGATATAAAATGGAGCATTTATCTCACAGATAAATACAACATAAATGAAATATGAGGTAGTAATGTCATTTTTTAAATTTTTTACACCAATATCCTATTGGTTACTTATTGTGCTGTGGTCATTTATCTTTTTTTTCTATATCAGAAGAATCCTGACCGGAAGGCTTAAAAATAAATTATTCAGTACTCTACTGATAATTATGGCAATTGATGCTTTTCGCACTTTGTTTGAAAGTGTTTATTTCGGCCTGTGGTACACTTCCCTTGTTGGATTTATTCCTGCTTCAATACATAATTTTCTTACACGCCCGGAAAATGTTTTTATTCCAAAAAGCTTAAATGTTGTGGCTGCAGTATTAATAATTTTCATACTGTTACGTCGATGGATTCCCGAAGAAACTGAAGAAAGGATTAAAGAAATCAACTACTTGAAGAAACTTGAGAAAGAAATTAATACCCGTAAACAGGCACAGCTTGAAAAAGAAAAACTTATCAAAGAGCTGCGGGAGAATCTCGATAAAGTTAAATTATTAAGCGGGTTGCTGCCTATCTGTGCATCATGTAAAAAAATCAGAGACGACAAAGGATACTGGAGACAGATAGAATTATATATACACGATCACTCAGAAGCAAATTTCAGTCACGGTATCTGTCCTGAATGTGCAAAAAAACTCTATCCTGAATTTGCAGGTACACTGAAGAATAAAAAAAATGCCGATAATACGTAACCATATTCCTGACTTTTTAAAATTCCCATAATATTTTTTTATAGTTTTCTTGACAAAAGGTAAAGTCCTGTCCTATGACAGAATACTTCTGACAAAAAAAACCGTATTTAATGATTTTTTTACAGTTAAAAGCTTTAAAATCTGACTGGATGACTGTTGAATTTTCCATGAAGATTTGCAATTCTCATCCTTAGTTGTGCATTAAATATTTGCAGAATTTTGCTCAATATAACGGCCATGAGGCCGGACTGGCCCTGAATCAAGATCCGCCTCATGGTGGTGATATAAAACTTATGTCCAGCAAATTTAAAGACGAAATTTAACTGCACACTTCAGGTAAAAGCTTTATTGCGGCCGTAACTACCATGGGCTGCAGGTGATATCTCCTTAAAGGAGTATAAAAACTGCAATTTATTTTAATTAAAAAACAAAAAGCTTAAAGGATTATGAATACTAATAATAAGCCAAAAATTACTTTATTTTATTGTATCAATGCATTTATGGAATCTGCTCCTGTGTTTGAGGGCTGCACCATAAAAACGATTAAAATGGCATGTTCATCAATGACAAAGGATATTTTCCTCTTAAAAGCCTTTGAGGCAGGGGCAGATGCAGTTCTTGTATTTGCCTGTCCTGAAAAGCAGTGCCGCTATGTTGAGGGAGGCATAAGGGCGAGAAAAAGAATTGAATGGACTAAACATTTACTTGATGAAACAGGAATTGACGGCAGACGTCTTGCTATTTTCAATACTGATATAAAAGACCGGAAAACCGCCGGAAAAATCATCCGGGAAACCATTGAACTTATTAATGAACTGGGACCAAATCCCGCTGCATGACAATTAAAAAAACTTACGGAGTAAACCTAATGATAGTTGGTGAACAAAAACCGATTAAAGAAATCATGGAAAGTGTTGCGCCATACAAAAGAGTTCTCATCCTTGGCTGTGGGACATGTGTTAAAACATGTTTTGCAGGCGGAGAAGATGAAGTCGAAGTACTGGCATCTGCCCTTCGTCTTGCATTTAGGACGAAAAAGCAAAGATCAATTGAAATTGAAGAGCTAACAATTGAAAGGCAGTGTGAAAATGAATTTATCCAGGAAGCTGCCGCAGGCATAGGAAGAAATGATGTCGTGCTCTCCCTTGCATGCGGAGCCGGGGTGCAGGCAATTGCAGAAAGATTTCCAACTGCTCCTGTTCTGCCCGGGGTAAATACCACTTTTATAGGCATACAGGATCGTCCAGGAATTTTCAGCGAAAGATGTTCCGGATGCGGAGACTGCGAACTGGCTCGATTCGGCGGCATATGCCCTGTCACGAGATGCTCGAAAAAGCTTTTGAACGGGCCATGCGGCGGCTCCCAAAACGGCAAATGCGAGGTTGATCCCAGCATAGACTGTGCATGGCATTTGATCATAGAACGTCTGACTGCACTTGGGCAGTTAGATAATTTAAAAACATATATTCCCCCTAAAAACTGGCAGACCAGCACTTCAGGAGGGCCAAGAAAACTGGTCAGGGAGGATCAGATAATATGAGTAACGATAATATGACGATTAAACCATTGAGCAAATTACATGAAATTCTGCTGAACGGTGAATTTGCCGTTACAGGGGAATGTGGCCCCCCAAGGGGAGCCAACAGAGAAGTTATTGCAAAAAAAGCAGGTCTTTTAAAAGGCTTTATTGATGCTGTAAATGTTACAGACAACCAGACGGCAATTGTCAGGATGTCAAGTATAGCAGGGGCTGTTCACCTTATTGAAGCAGGACTTGAACCTGTGATGCAGATGGTTGTCAGGGACCGCAACAGGATAGCTCTCCAGTCCGATATCCTCGGGGCCTATTCCATGGGAATCAGGAATATTTTATGTCTTTCAGGGGATCACCAGAGTTTCGGAAGCCAACCCGATGCCCTGAATGTATTTGACATCGATTCCTTAAACCTTGTCCGCACAGTAAGGGATATGAGGGAAACAGGAAAAGACATGAGCGGATTTGAACTTGACATAGCTCCTGCAATGTTCATAGGAGCTGCGGCAAATCCCTTTGCAGATCCCTTTGAATACCGCGTTCTTCGTCTTGCAAAAAAAATAGATGCCGGGGTTGATTTCATCCAGACCCAGTGCATTTACAATATGGCAAGATTTAAGCAATGGATAAAAATGGCAAGAGAAGAAGGGCTTACGGAAAAGGTTTATATCCTTGGAGGAGTGACTCCCCTTAAATCGGCAGGCATGGCAAGATACATGAACAACAAGGTTGCAGGCATGGATATCCCCGATGAAATTATAAAAAGAATGGGAAGTGTACCAAAGGAAGATGCAATTGAAGAGGGCATGAAAATCTGCCTTGAAACCATAGCTGAACTTAAGGAACTTGACGGTGTAAGCGGTGTCCACATCATGGCCATTGAGTGGGAAGAAAAAGTTGGCGAAATAGTAAAAAGAGCAGGACTTAAAAAATAGAC
>WFQS01000243.1 GCA_015486915.1 Desulfobacteraceae bacterium | reverse complement strand
CCCCACCATATCTGCCTTGAAATGCACCAGTCCCTTATGTTGTTCATCCATTCAAAATAGGTTTTTGACCATGTTTCCGGAATAATTCTTGTTCTGCCGTCTTTTACGGCATTCATGGCCTGTTCTGCAAGCGGTGCAACTTTGACAAACCATTGTTTGGAAAGGGAAGGCTCAACAACGGTTTTGCACCTGTAACAATGACCAACGCTGTTTTTAAGCGGTTCTTTTTTTACAAGAAGGCCCTGTTCCTGTAATGCAGCAACGGCAGCATCCCTGCATTTGAACCTGTCAAGCCCCTTAAATTTTTCTCCTGCCTGTTCCGTCATTATGCCGTCATCATCAATAACCTTTATCCTCTCAAGTCCATGCTTCTCACCAAGGTTGAAATCATTGAGATCATGGGCTGGTGTGACTTTAAGGGCGCCTGTTCCAAACTCCGTATCAACATATTTGTCTTTTATAATGGGAATAACTCTGTCTGTTAAAGGAAGTTTTACAGTTTTTTCCTTAAGGTCAACATATCTGTCATCCTCAGGGTTTATTGCAACGGCAGTATCTCCAAACATTGTTTCAGGTCTTGTTGTGGCAACCACAAGACCGTTTTTATTCTTTTTTGAATTTTTATTGTTTTCAAAGGGATATCGAATATAGTAAAGGAAACTGTCCTGGTCTTCATAATCAACTTCTAGATCTGCGATGGCTGTTTTGCACCTCGGGCACCAGTTGATGATATACTGGCCCTGGTAGATAAGGTTTTCCTTGTAAAGTCTCACAAAAACCCTGCGTACGGCATCGGAAAGTCCTTTATCCATTGTAAAACGTTCCCTGTCCCAGTCACAGGATGCCCCAAGTCTTTTAAGCTGATTAATTATTGCTCCCCCGGATTTTTCTCTCCACTTCCAGACCTCTTCGATAAAATTTTCCCTTCCGAGCTGATCCCTTGTTAATCCTTTTTCTGCAAGATTACGTTCAACAACATTCTGTGTTGCAATACCGGCATGATCCGTTCCGGGCATCCACAGGACATTATCACCGTTAAGCCTGTGATAACGGCACATGATATCCTGAATGGTAATATTTAAGGCATGACCCATGTGAAGTACACCTGTAACATTGGGTGGTGGGATGACGATGGAATAGGGCGGGCGGTCACTTTTATCATAAGCTTCAAAAAAGCCTTCTCTTTCCCAGAATTCATACCATTTTTTTTCAATTCCTGCAGGATTATATCCTTTTTCAAGAGAATCGGAACTCATAAATTAACTCCTACGAAACATATTAATGAAAAACAGGGGACTATTTAATAATCCCCTGTGCAATTGTTTTAATAAACCATAACGATTTAAACCGGTTTAAATTTTATTATTTAAATTTTTCCCCACTTGTCTTTGATTTTATCTTTTTTCCATGCCATTTACTACTCTGCCATGGTTTTTTTAATATCTGCAATCTCCTTTGCAACAACTTTTTCAACAACCTGAAATATTATGGTTTCAATTTTTTGAGAAAATTTTTCTTTTATTATTTTTTCAAGTACAGTTTCAAGCTGCTGTTCAGTGAGTTGAGGATGATCAATCGATACATCATCAATTTCATATCCGTTAGAATCATCCTCAATCATGCCTGTAAGTTCAATAATTTCGTCGTTACCGGTTTCCCCATTGGAGAATGATTCTTTATCTGGAGCTTTATCAATGAAATCCGGGCCTTTTTCAACGATGTCTGTGAGATCAATAATGTATTCTTCGTTATTTTCCCTTTCTTCCACACCCTTGTTCAGTTGAGTTGAATCATTCATAAAGACTCCAGTCGTGCCTTTAAAAAACTGCACTTTTAAAATTATTAATTTTTTAAAAAAATAAAGAGAAAAATAGCATAATGACTTTTATTGTGTCAAGTTCTTTAAAAAGCCCCGGGAGAGGGTCTAAAAAGCACACCATACGCAGCAGATGCACTGTGGCGCATTTCTGATAAATGGTATATGTATATCTTAAGAAAAAAATATGTGAAAATTTATTACCAGTCGTATAGTATTTCCCGGTGACTGTCAAAGGGCGGGTCCTTCTGGCTGTATCGATATGACATTGTTCTGCCATTAAAATTACAAAATGTTTTGAAAAAATGTAAAGGATGCTGACGTGACCGCGTAAAATTCAATTTGACTATTATGATATTTTTATAATAAGGTTCCAGTATGAGGAAGCTCTATGTTGACATACAGAATATTCATGGGAAAGAAGCTGTCATAAAAGGTCAGGATGCAAAACATCTTGCAAATGTGATGCGGCTTTCACCTGGAACTGAGCTTGAAATATGTGACGGACAGGGAAGGGATTTCAAGACTGAAATAAGAACAATTTCTTCAGTTGCTGTTACTCTTGATATTATTGAAGAATTATCATACTCATCGGAATCTCCTGCTTATATTATCTTTGCCCAGGGAATGCTTAAGGATAAAAAAATGGATATGCTCGTCAGACATTTAACTGAACTTGGCATTGCTGAGTGGATTCCTTTTTTTGCAGAAAGATCCGTTCCAAAACCCAACCTGAAAAAAATCAGACAGAGAAGGGAACGATGGGAAAGGATAGCACAGGAAGCTCTTAACCAATGCGGAAGGAGTGTGGTGCCTTATATAGGGATGCCTGTGCAGTTTAACGAGCTTATTCAATCATATGATGACTCTTACATACAAAAAATAATTTTCTGGGAAAAATCATCCTGTCCCATTGACGTAATCAGGGGAAAAGAACCTGCAGATAAAATAAAAACAGATTCAGTTGCCGATCATAATAATCATACACCTTGGAAAAAGATCATTATATTAACTGGACCTGAAGGGGGATTTTCAGATGATGAAATCAAATTGGCATGCCGGAATGGTTTTAAAGCCTGTTCACTGGGGCCTCGAATTCTAAGAGCGGAAACTGCTTCAATTGCAGCCTGTGCCCTTGTCCAGAATATTTTTGGTGACTTTGGCAGAAAAAGTTCTTGACAATGGCTTTTATCTAACATATAAATGCTCACGTTTTTGGTTGAGCCCAGGTAGCTCAGTCGGTAGAGCAGGGGACTGAAAATCCCCGTGTCAGCAGTTCAATTCTGTTCCTGGGCACCATTAACAAAGTTTGTTATAACGGCCATTTAGAGTTAAGAACTTTAAATGGCTTTTTTATTTGTTTTTCTCCGCGGTAACCATAGCCCCATCTATTTTATTTTTTTATTGACCATACATCTCATTTAAAATATATAAAAATCATAATATCACTGGGGGCGCTTTTATTAAAGCTGAGAGAAGTGGAAAACTTCAACCCTTGGAACCTGATACGGTTAGTACCGGCGTAGGGAAAGTGTATGAAGCACCAAATCCTTTCTGCTTTTTTCATCAATCTCTGCACATTTAAAAAATATTTTCTGTTTCCGGTTCCTCAGGGGGAAAAAGTCCCCTTTAAATTTAAAAGTTAAGAACTGGAGGCTTTATGGAAATAAACCTTAACGGGAAAAAAATTCAATCCAAAAGTAAAACAATAATGGAACTTGTGCTGGAAAAGGATTTTAATCCCAGATCCCTTATTGCTGAACTTAATTTTAAAATCATTAAACAGGAAAACTGGGGAAAAACTGCCATTGAACATGGCGATAATATAGAATTTTTAAGTTTTGTACAGGGAGGATAAGAATAATAAATGCTGGATAAGGATTTTTTTATAAAAACAGAAAAACAGCCTGGCATGAAAAACGATGCACTGCTCCTTGGGGGAGTTGAATTTTCAAGCAGGCTTTTAACGGGAACGGGTAAATTTTCATCAAGGAAATTAATTGCTCCAATGCTTGAAAAAAGCGGATCAAAAATGATCACTATTGCTTTAAGAAGAGTTGATCCCGATGCAGAAGAGGAAAATATCTTAAATTATATCCCCGGTTCAGTTACCCTGCTGCCAAACACCTCCGGCGCTAGAACTGCTGCAGAAGCTGTTCGTATCGCAAGAATAGCAAGGGAAGCCGGATGTGGAAAATTTATTAAAATAGAAGTCATCAATGATATGCATTACCTTCTGCCGGATAATAATGAAACCCTTAAGGCAAGTGAAATACTTGCAGGAGAAGGTTTTATAGTTCTTCCTTATGTAATGCCGGATATCATGACGGCAAGGCAGTTATACGATGCAGGGGCTGCTGCAGTCATGCCGTTAGGATCTCCCATTGGCACCAACCGCGGACTTGAAATGAAACCCATAATAAAAATTATCATTGAAAAAGCTAAACTTCCGGTAATTGTTGATGCTGGAATTGGAAGACCGTCGCATGCCGCAGAAGCCATGGAAATGGGCGCAGATGCCGTTCTTGTAAATACCGCCATAGCAACAAGCAAAGATCCGGTGCTTGCAGGTGAAGCCTTTGGCCTTGCAGTAAGGGCCGGAAGGATGGCATATCTTGCCTCCATGGCTGAAAAAAAAGATTATGCTGCTGCATCTTCACCTTTAACCGGTTTTTTAAGGGAGTAATTTGCATGTCTTTTATTAATTTAATAGATAAATTTGAGAATTTTGACTTTAATGGATATTTCAACTCAGTGTCAGAAAAAGATGTTGAAATATCCCTGACCCGGACAAATCCGGATCCCTTTGACCTTTTGAACCTTTTATCCGATCCTGCACAATTTTTTCTTGAGGAGATGGCGCAAAGATCTGTAAAACTAACACAACAGTATTTTGGAAAAACGATAAGCCTTTATGCACCAATGTATATTTCCGATTACTGCTCCAATAACTGTACATATTGCGGTTTTAACTGCAACGTAAAATCTAAAAGAACAAAACTTTCCATTGATGAGATTGAACAGGAGGCAAAGGCGATATCAGATACCGGTATAAGGCATATCCTTGTTTTAACAGGGGAAGCGCCTGCAAAAACACCGATGTCCTATCTTGTTGAAGCCATCAAAGTGTTAAAAAAATATTTTTCCTCCATTGCACTTGAGATGTTTCCCATGGATGAAAAGGATTATGTTGTTTTAAGAAAAGCAGGAGCAGACAGCCTTACTGTGTACCAGGAAGTTTATGACAGAGATATTTACAGAGAAGTTCATAAGTCAGGTAAAAAAACAGATTATCTTTACAGACTTTTAACCCCGGAAAGGGGTGCAAAAGCAGGATTTCGCGCCATAAACATAGGGACATTGTTCGGGCTTGGAGAACCAAAATCAGAGGCTTTTATTGTTTGTATCCATGCAAAATATCTTGAAGAAAAATTTCCTGATGTGGAAATTTCCCTGTCTCTTCCGAGAATGACAAAGGCAGAGGGAGGTATAGATCCAAATTATATATTGGATGACAGGAAGTTTGTCCAGTTCATGCTTGCATGGCGTATTTTCATGCCAAGGCTCGGGATCAACATATCCACAAGGGAATCAGCTTCTTTCAGGGATAAAATTATTAATCTCGGGGTGACAAAATATTCAGCAGGATCTAAAACAGATGTGGGTGGGTATGCAGTAAAGCCCGAAGATGCAATGGTTCAATTTGAAATAACCGATACAAGAAAT
>WFQS01000242.1 GCA_015486915.1 Desulfobacteraceae bacterium | reverse complement strand
TTACAGTAAAATCATTGGCAGACACGGCAACCTGCCTGCCATCAATTTTCCCGTATCCTGTAATTTTACTGTCTGCCGGTGTTTTTTCCTCCATTCCCGGCATATCCGAGTGGGCAAACCTTCCCACTTCAAAAAAGGAATCATCATCAAGAAGGTTGTCAATCCTCTCCCTTGCCGTGTATCTTCCCCTGTCATGCTGGAGCCTGATCTTTTTTTCACCACCCATGGTTAGAACTTTATTCTGTTTGTCCCTGAGAACATTCATGGCTTTTTCAAATGTCATATTTTCTTTACTCCTTATAACTGCCATGAGGCAGATCTGAACTGCGTTACAGTGACTCAAAAATCAGAGATTTTGACGAACATATAAAAAGAGTATTTGTTGACCTTGTCAAAAGTTAGCTCTTTCTTATAAAAAAATTAAATGATCAGCTCAACTGCCATGGCAAAATGAACAATACAAAAAAACAAAATTGATCAGACAACAATTGGCATTTATGATTTTTTTCAGGACTGCAGCTCTTCCTTTAACTGCCTTCTCAAAAGCTTCCCCGTGGCAAGGGTTGGCAATGATTCTCTAAATTCCACATATTTCGGGCATTTATAGGAAGACATATGTTTTTTTGCCCATTTTATCAAGCCCTGTTCATCAAGATCCGATCCTTTAACTTTTATGACATATGCCTTTACCACCTCTCCCTTATTCGGGTCGGGAACACCTATAACAGCGGACTGGGCAACATCAGCATGGGAATTCAGTAGAAGTTCAACCTCCTCCGGATAAACTGAAAAGCCTGAAACCTTTATCATTTCCTTGACCCTTCCAAGCAGGTAAAGGTAGCCGTCTTTGTCAAACCTGCCGATATCCCCTGTGTGAACCCAGCCGTTTATAAGTGTTTTCGCCGTCTCTTCAGGTTTGTTCCAATACCCCTTGAAAACCCCGGGATTTTTTAAAACAATCTCTCCTTCACCGCCAACGGGCAGTTCTTCTCCTGAACCGTCAAGATTGAGAATTTTAAATTCAGCATCAGGTCCCGGAATACCGCAGGTATCATATTTTATCTTATGCCTCGGTACAAATGTATCTAAAGTGTGTGTTTCACTGAGGCCGTAGGCACCTTCAACAAGCAGGCCACCTTTGGTTAGTTTTTTCCAGTCATCTGCAATTTTTTTTGTGAGCTGGATTCCAAAGGATGAGGTAAGACAGAGTTTAAGGCTTGTCAGATCATGGCGGTAACTTTCCCTGTCTGCCATAATTCCAACATTCATTGGAACTGCACTGTACCAGAAATCGGTTTTATAGGTTGAAATGGCCTTTACCGCAGTTTTAACGTCAAACATGGACATAAGAACTTCGGTGGCACCTGCGTAAATACAGGAGTTCAACCCTGCAAGCATTCCGGCTATATGGAAAATAGGCATGGTGACAAGGCATATTGAATCTCCTGTCATGGATGCTATCCCGACGGTGGATGCCGTTTTGAACAATGCTGAATAATAGCTAAGCATACATCCCTTTGGAAGACCTGTGGTACCGCCGGTATACTGGAAAAGGCCGATGTCATTTTCCATGTCTATCTTTACTGCGGGCAGTGAAATAGTTGTTTTTGTTACAATATCCATAAAATCATCTGTATCGGGGACAATGGATTTTTGAACTTTCATGGGATCTATAATGGGAAGGGAAGGGGACTCAGGCAGATAATCATTTAGATTTGTCACCACCACTTCACGAAGCCTTGTATTATCACGCACCTTTTTCACAACAGGCATGAAAAGGTCAAGGGCCACGAGAATTTCAATTTCAGCGTCATTAAGTTCGTATTGAAGTTCCATTTCCTTGAACAAAGGAGAGCATGGGCAGACAATAGCACCGATTTTCTGAATACCGAAATGGGCTATGGCGTACTGGGGGCAGTTCAGCAGAAAAATACCCACCTTGTCTCCTTTTTTGATTTTCTTTGAAACAAGATAGGATGCAAACCGGTCAGATGCCTCATTTAATTCCTTATAGGTGACTTTTCTGCCATAAAAAATTATGGCAGGTTTATCCGGAATTTTTTCAGCCTGAATCCGGAGATATTCATGAAGAGGAATTGCGCCATGTTTAAAAGATATTTTCCCGGGAAGGTCCTGCGGCCAGTTTTTCATCCATATTTTTTCCATTTTTTTCTCCCTATGCTGTTTGATCCTTATACGACTTAAATTGATTTTGCAACTCCTGCTATATATACCC
>WFQS01000241.1 GCA_015486915.1 Desulfobacteraceae bacterium | reverse complement strand
ATACTGGAAATCAAAAACTTAACTCAAGCCTGAAATGTGGTTAACATCATAAAAATTATGAATATTAACTTTATTGATATTTTAAACATTTATTGTTTTATCAGAACCCACAAGTGTTTATTTTTTAAAAGCTTAAGGATGCTTTATTTAATCATAATTCTGAATTGAAAAAAGACTTTCTCATTTATAGAACCGGGCAAATCCCCTGTTAATAAGTTTAAAATTTTATTTCTGGGGTATTATCGGTCTTACTGGTTAAATTCATATTATATTTTTTAGCGACTCTGCATAAAGTTCAACAGGATGTTTTACCTTGATTTCAAGATTATTTTTTGCAAGCATGTCAGAGATCTGCATCATGCATGCAGGGCATCCGGTGGCCACAATGGAACAATGTGTATCTGCAATATCTTTTTGTTTTAAATATCCTATTTTTGAAGACAGATCATAATGAAAAAGATTAAAACTTCCACCCATGCCGCAGCACCTGTCCGGAGATGCCATTTCCCTTAAGTTGTACCCCGATGCTTTTATTAATGCCCTTGGCTCATCTGCAACGCCAAGGGATTTTTTAAGATGGCAGGGATCATGGTATGTTACAATTTCTTTTGGTTCTGACATGGTTTTCCCGCTGGCATTGGCATGTATTAAGAAATTTTCAGACCATGCTTCGATACCACCACCTCCTGATGCTCCGATATTCCCCTTTTTTGGAGGAGCACAATGATTGATTAGAAATTGGTTAATATCAAGTGTCTTTTCGGAAAGCTCTTTGAGATATTTTTTAAAACCGCTTTTTTTACCGCGATACATTGTTGGCCAGAGCTTTTTTATGGTTGAAGTGCAGGTGGCGCAGGCTGTTACAAGATAATCAAAATTTTCTTTTTCAAAAAGTTTGATATGGTGCTCCACAAGCGTTTCAAATGCAGGCAGGTCTCCCGATGCCATGGCGGGCATACCGCAGCAGCCCTGATTTTTCGGCAGATAAACGCCAACCCCGTGAAAATTCAGGACATCAAGGCAGGCACGACCGATTTGAGGAAAAATTTTATCGATAAGGCACCCTGTGAAAAAGGCAACTTTAATGCCGGATCTGCCAGGAGAGGTATTTATATTGAAAGAATTTTTTTCCTTAAAAACCGTAGAATGCAGCGAGTTCTCTGCCATGGGAAGAAAATGGCGTTGTGAAATCAAGGGAGAAATAAATTTTAAACTCTCAGTATTCTGGGCATTTTTATCATCTTTTATAAATATTTTCCGGGATCTGCCTGCAAGGCGGGTAATGCGGTCAAATGTTTCAGGCTTTGCAAGCATTTTTCTGAAAATAATTTTCTTTACCGGTGAAAGGCCTGAATACCCGGCAAGGATAGCCCTTGCCCTAATAAAAATTTCAAGAACATTTACACCGCTTGGACAGTTTGCAGCACATGAACCGCACAAAAGACACCTGTCAAGACGTTTTTTTACACCATCGGCATTGGAAAAACTATTTTTCATAAGTCCATCAAGAAGGGCAAGCTTTCCCCTTGCCACATCGGCTTCTTTTTTTGTCTGCTCAAAAACCGGGCAGACCGCCTGGCACATTCCGCACCTTATGCATATTACAAGCTGATCTTCAAGCTCCCTGACAAGTTCGGCAAGCTCGTTCATTTCAGCCATATTATATACTCCTGTTCTGAATTTAAAATCCCGTATCGGAAAAATAAAAATTCACCGGATTTTAAGTTGTAAGTTATAAATTTTAAATTAAAATCTTACCCGGGTTGAATATTGTAATTTTAAAAACCCACCATGGATTTTTTCCACACCTTGTAAAATTATTCAACGCTTTACTCCAATACCAAGGGAAACAATTTTTTTTAAAATATTGTCATAATGGGAGCCCTGCCAGAACACTTTTTTGCATTCAGGGCACTGAAAAAAACTATTAAAATAAAGCTTTGTCTTAGGTTCAAGAAGATCGAGCACTTCCCTTTTTGATACCGGTTTTAATTTTTTATTACATTTAGTGCATCTTGAAAAAAAAGAAATAAAAGGGGTAAGCCCAAAAAACAGGATCGTTTCCACAAGCTGATCGTATGGCAGGTCAGCCCTTATTCTGCGGGCAAAAACGATTTTAGATCTTTTTAAAAGGCCTGTGTCCCTTGTCAAAACAATTCTGCCGGTTTCATCCGCCATGTCTGCAATTTTTTCGTCAGACCATGAAGGAGAGAAAGCCACATCAAAGCCCAGCAGGATAAGAAGCCTTCCAAGCTTGATCACATTTACATCGGCAATAAATTTAATATTATCTGCAGGCTCCGGTCTCAGAAGGGATGGTTGACGTAGTTGAAAAGGCTGAAAAATTGCGTCAACCTGCAAAGTTCCGCAGGATGTCGGGATAAAAGAAAAATCAACCGGAGTATTGTTAAAGAGGATGCATCCCGTTTCAGTGTGGGGTACCCCGAAAGATTCAATAATATCCTTTACAGATGCCCTCCTTGTCAGTGGATATTCAATGCCTCTGCCTTTATACCCGCGCTTTAGAAAAAAATTCAGGTGTTCATGAAAATTTATAATAATATGCATAAAACTTCCGGTGATTAATAAAAAAAATATTCAGACTGTTTTGGTCTGCATGGATCTGCATGCTCCTGCCATGCCGTTCATTTCGATATGTAACGTCCATCTGTTTTGGGAAGTTCTAATTTGAATTTTTTTATCTTTCTGAAAAGCGTGGTTTTATGGATGCCAAGCTCTTCTGCCGAAGCCTGCCGGTTATAATTATTGCGTTTTAAAACATCCATTATTGCTTTAATCTCAGCTGATTTTATCGGATCATCCGTGATGTTATCTGTATGGGAACCGGACGGGATTTCCCTACTTGTCTTTCTATGGGGAAAAAGGGAATCAGCAGAATCAGAATTAGAAACAGAGGCAGAAGATGAAGAAGATGAAGCAGAAGAAGCAAAAGAAGCAGAAGAAAAAGACTGAAAAGCTGCCGGCAGATGCTCAAGCTCGATATTGCCCCGTGAACAGAGAACAAAGGCATGCTCGATAATATTTTCAAGTTCCCTGATATTACCTGGAAAATCATGGTTCATCAACACCTTCAGGACTTTTTTGTCGATATCCTGAACGGATTTACCATGGATTCCGTTTAATTTCGTGATAAAACGTTCAACAAGAAGGGGGATATCTTCCATACGTTCCCTCAAGGGTGGAAGTTCAATCTCAATAACATTGATGCGGTAAAAAAGATCCTGACGGAATTTTTTTTCTGCAACCATGTCGGCAAGGTTTTTATTTGTTGCAGCAATGATTCTCACATCGGTCTTAACGGGTTTTAGCCCGCCAAGGGGTATAAATTCATGTTCCTGGAGAACCCTTAAAAGTTTTACCTGGAATGCAGAACTTGTTTCCCCGATTTCATCAAGGAAGATACTGCCTCCCTTTGCAAGGGCAAAACGTCCGGGTTTGTCCTTTGCAGCTCCTGTGAAGGCTCCTGTTTTATGCCCGAAAAGCTCGGATTCAAGCAGGGTATCGGGAAGGGCTCCGCAATTAATTGCAACAAAAGGCTTATCCCTGCGCAGGCTTAAGTTATGAACGGCTTTTGCCATGAGTTCCTTGCCTGTGCCTGTTTCTCCCTGAATCAGGATGGTTGATGTACTTTCCGATATCTGTGGCAGAATATGGAAAATTCTTTTCATTAAAGGACTTCTGCTCAGCATATCCTCCATCTGAAACCGGGTGGCAAGTTCTTTTCTGAGCTCCTCTTCAAGGCTGTGGTCCCTGAAGGTTTCAACTCCTCCAAGAACTTTGTCGTTTTTATCTATTAAAAGAGATGTGGAAACTGTTATGGGGACGCGCTTCTGATCGCTGTTGATTATATAGGCGGATGAACTTACAAAAGACCTGCCCTGGTTCATGGTTTTTTTCAGGGCGCAGTCACCTTCGCACATGTTGGAACGGAAAACCTCCCAGCAATGACTGCCAATGGCTTCTTTTCTTGAAATTCCCGTGATTTTCTCCGCAGCACGGTTAAATGAAGTTATTTTCCAGTTATTATCGATGGTAAAAACACCGTCGGAAATACTGTCCAATATAACTAAAGTTGTGTCTTTATCTAATTTATTTTCTTTTTCCATGAGTCTGTTAATTTACCCTGATTGTCAGTGAATATCAAGATATGCTCTAAAAAATAACCGTAAATAATGAAAACTGCCACAGTAGTTCCCGCCATGCTCCGGCCTTACCGGTTTTTTTATAAGAAACTCCTGCAAAATTTTTTAGATAAAGGGATTGTCTAAAAAGGTAAAAATTATGGTCCACTACTTGATGAAGGTAAAATAGATTCTGATCTATTCAAATTAATGAGGGAAATTGAAGCAACATCACAAAAAAAGAAAGCCGGGAAACGGGATTTGTTGAACTGCAGGATAAAAGTAAGCCTGGAATGTATAAGATTGGGGCAGAAAAAAGTCCGGACAAAAGTCTGCTTATCCGTTTTTGTGACATGTCAGGTGCGAAACAGGAACCGCCTCATGGTGGCTATATAATTACAATATCATCCTTAAATTTTGTCAGGGATTCAAGGCCGTCATCGGTGACAACATGGGTGTTTTCAATGCCTGCAACACCGATTCCCGGCATGACAATTTTGGGTTCCAGGGCGATTGTCATTCCTTTTTCAAGGGCAAGGGTCTGTCCCTTTGCGATAAAGGGGAATTCATCAAGTTCAAGCCCCAGACCGTGGCCGGTGAACCTGATTTTCCTTTCTCCTGCTCCCATGAAATATTTTTCATACCCCTTTTCTTCGGCCATTTTAACCATTAATTCGTATAAATCACCTGACACCATTCCAGGGACAGCTTTCTTTCTTGCAGTATTCTGGATCTCAAGCATGGCCTCGTGGGCCTTTAATAATTTATCAGGAGGCGAACCAATGGAAAAAATTCTTGTGTGGTCGGAAAGGTAACCGTCAAGGCCAAAAGTATAATCAACAAGAATCGTTTCATTTTTTTTGATTTTATTAAATCCCGGGCCCTGGGCTGTGGCGGGACTGGTACCGCTTCCTCCGGTGGGTGAAGCAAGATAGCTTGGAACAGCAGCAGAAGCACCGGACATTATATGACCGTAAAACAACTCGCTTCCCCAGAGCCTCATCCTGACAAAACCCTGATGTCCAAGCGCTCTCGCATAGGCCTCAAGTTCTCCTGCAACTATGATTTCAGGCTTTCCATCTTCAATCAGTTCCGGCACTTTTGCTGCAAGTCTGTCCGACATTCCTGCAGCTTTTTTCATAATTTTTATTTCATAATCGGACTTTACTGCCCTTATCAGGCGAATATCAAAGGAAATATCCGTGATGGATGCACTGGAAAATATTTTTTTGTACTGGAAGTACATATTCACAGGAAGGACATCAAGCTCCATACCGATGATTTTCGGCACAGGATATCCTCTTTCATTGAGGATATTGGGAATTTTTCTGGGACTTACAAGCGAAACAACGGAATTTAAGGCTGATTCAGCTTCTGCCCTTTTAAAATCCTTAAAAACCATTAAAAGGGGCTCTCCATGATCCGGAATGTACAGCCAGCCCTGCTGTATGGTTCCGGAAAAATAAAAAAGGTCGGTTTTCTGAATAATTAAAGCACCGCTTATTTTTTTTGCTGCAAGAGATGCCTGGAATTTTTTAATCCTTATGCTAATCTCTTGATCAGGAACACCTTTTTTGTAAAATCCCATCTGTTTTCCCCTCCTGAATCATTTACCACACACTTTGCTTTATACTATACAGATATCAGCCATTTTTAAGCTATCGTGCTATTGTGAATTAAATGAAATATTCCCGGATACTTAGGATCGAAAATTTTATAAGTTGAATGAAATTGCTTGTCTTCTATCCCACCTACTTCGTTACATCAAATACCGAATACGTTGAGTATGCAACCTTTAATGCGCCTTGTGCATGGGGTAGGAATTCTGCGCTATTTCTGTTCAACTTATTTCATCTCCGATCCTTATCATTCTATTGCTATTTATAATCGTAAAATCCTTTACCTGTTTTTCTTCCAAGCCAGCCTGCTTCAACATATTTTTTTAAAAGCGGACAGGGT
>WFQS01000240.1 GCA_015486915.1 Desulfobacteraceae bacterium | reverse complement strand
TTTTTACATTAATGGCAAACATATTTTAAAGTATATCTCCGAACATAATCTTAAAATTTTATCCAATAAAAAAATACACTGTTAATTGCAAACTTTATTTCCCGACTACCATATACATCTCATCACCAAGAAATGGAACAAACCTGAAAATCAATTTATTGATTCTGTTAATCCGTGAAACACCCTGTTCAGAAAAAATATTCTCATCGCCAAACGCCTCTGCAGTAAAAAAAGGATTTAAACCGAATTCCGTCTTAAACGGTACAAGAGAATGTTTTTTTATCAATGCTGATAATTCAGACGGAGAAAACTCCCTGATATGGCCAAAAGTTTCGCCACAGGCTTCAGGATACAGCGGTGGATTAGGTGAATAACCATTTATCATTCTGACAAAATTACCAAGCCTGTTCAAATTAGGGGTTGAAATGACCAACTTACCTTCAGGTTTAAGTATCCTTTGGATTTCATCCAAAAGGAGTCTTACATCATCAAAGCCAAGGTGTTCTATAACATCACACAGATATATTCTTAAAAAACAATTGCTCCTGAACGGAATTCCATCTGTAAGATCACAACCGGACAGCCTCACTGAATTGGATCTGAGAAATGCAAGATAGGTTTTGCTGTTAAAATAGGAACGTGAAGGATGCTCAACGGAAAAACATTTTTTCCCGGAAAGTCTTGCAAGCCCCACAGCAAGCACTCCAAAACCCGTACCGATCTCCAAAAAATCCGTGCAGGGCTCTGCAATGGAACAGATCCTGTAATAATGCTCCGCCCATACATTGAGAAAAAGATCATCAATTTCAGGAACAGGTACACCATAATCGATTTTAGAAGCCTCGAGGATAATTTCTTTCCAGAAGTGAAGACTATTTTTTATTTTACTCAAAAACCGTGCCTCTGTTTTTAACGATTTTTTAATTCTTTTGCAAAAAAAGCAAGAAAATAAGAATTAAGAGACTAAAACCACGACACCTTATAAATCAATTTTTAAAAAACATCAAATTCAATCAAACCGGTTTAGGATCGGAGATGAAATAAGTTGAACAGAAATAGCGCAGAATTCCGGCCCATATACAAGGCGCGTTAAAGGTTGCATACTCAACGTATTCGGCCTTTGATGCAACGAAGTAGATGGGCCGGAAGACAAGCAATCTCGTTCAACTTATAAAATTTTCGATCCTTAATAGCCGCCGGTTATTTTAATTATCCCTTGAACAAACCCATGAAATTTTCCAATTCGTTTTCTTTTGACAATGCCGATAATCGCTGAGACAAAACTAAATATCATGCCTGTAAAAAAATTACCACCTTTTGCATGCTTAAACAAAAGCTTAACGTAATTGGCAGCCATTAAAGAATTTCTTGTATATAAATTACCTGATGATGCAACCCTGTGCCACAGAACTGCCCCTGGGACTATTTTTAAACCATACCCCATGTCCGCAGCCCTGATACAATAATCGACATCTTCCATATACGCAAAAAAACTTTCATCCAATAAACCAATATTTTTTATTAAATCAACTGGAATCGCCATGCATGATCCCCTGATGAAATCAGTTTCATAGGGAATATCCCAAGAGTCCGGGATGGTTTTGAGATACACAGGGACTTCTTTCCAGACAATTCTTCCGCCTGCAAAAATTAAATTTGAAGTCTTTTTTCCTTTTTTATTGATTTCCATTTCAATGGCTCCTGTAATTCCCCTGAACCCAAAAGATTCCTGTATAATAGTTTTAAGAAAATTGTAAGATACCTCGGTATCATTGTTCAAGAGCAGAACCATTTTTTTCCCGGACAGCAGTGCCTTTTTTATTCCCTGATTCACCCCTTTGGAAAAGCCTGTATTAGCAGCCATCGTAAAATAATGAATAATGCATGGCAGTTTGTTTTCCATGAAAGATCTGCATTCAGACAGCAATGGAAAGAATCTATGACAGGGATCATTGTCAATGAGAATAATATCAGGGTGGCAGGAGCCTTTAAGAATTGACAGAATACAGTTTAAGGTAAGCCCGGGGTCTCCATAATGAAGAATAATCACTGCTGTCTGAGCTGTTTCATCCATATTATTTTCTTTGCGCACTTTAGTATCACACCATATCTCACACCATAATTGATATGTGCCTTCCTTGCTGTAAATTACAAATACCAGATTCTCAATCTTTCATCTTTTTCCACCATACTCCGGCAAGAATCAGAACAAAAGAAAAAGTGAGAATAACAAGTGAATTCCCATAACTGAAAAATCCAATCCACCCTGCAGAAATCAAAAGGGAAAAATACAGAAAAATCATCCCGTTAATAATAAAAGATGCAAAAAGTACAAGATAAAGTTTCTTTTGAAGAAAAAGATATACACTTAAAATTTGAACCATGGTCAATAAAATTGTACAAAAAACCAATAATGGTATTGATCTGTCAAGGGGAGATAATTTTTGAGCAATGAATCTGAACATATGAAATTCAGGCATCATAAAAGAGGATATAAGAAGGAATACAAGCAGCAAAACAACTGAAATCGCCTGGGCCAGAGATGGTTTCAATGCAAACCTGTTCTTGTTCCCGTTTCTGTTTCTGTTCTTGTTTCTTACCATTTCAGGAAAAACTATAATCAGGAAGGCATAAACAGGAACAAGAAACATCTCCATTAATTTTACTGCTATACCATAGAGAGCTGCTTCTGATGGTGCATATCTCTCTAACCAGAAAAGGGGCTGCTTAAGCACAAGAAAAAGCGAACTTCCCGTTAATCCTATCATGGCTGATTCACTGAACACACTTTTCAAATCTGAAATACTGATTTTATAGAGATGAACCGGTATGAAAAAAGCTGTTTTCTGCCATAACATACAGGAGAGCAACAACTCCAGCACGATGTGAAAGCCAACGACATAACCAATATCACGTTTAAATATCAGGGCAAAACACACAAACCCAATAAGGAATATCCTTGTTATCAACTGGCATTCTGCTGCTTGTATGGCCCTGTCCCTGCCCACAAGAAGCGCTGACAGGGTTGAATTCCCCCCCCTGATTCCAATAACTGCGGGCAGAAAAATAATAGCAGCCACCGAGGCCCTTTGAAATAAATAAGCCCACAGAAAAAACAGACAAAAAACAATAAGCAGTGCAATGGCTTTTATTACAACGGCATCAATTAAGACATCGTTATTGTATCCGTGTTCAGCGCTTTCCCTGATAAGAATTGGGTTAAGTCCGAAATCAACAAACATCGCACCCCATGTCCAGAAAGCAGTCAATGTCAGATATTTACCCAATAATACAATATCACAATACCTTGCCAGAATAACCATGAGTCCTGCCACAAAAAGTTGATCAGCATAGTGCAGCATGGAAAGCCTGCCAGTGTTTACAACAGTGCTGCCCATGGTTAAATTTTCTGTCATAACAACCTTTTCATAATTTTAAATAAAACAACAGAAATAAAGGTACGCAGCCTTGAGATTTCCCGTGCTGCTGCAAGTTGTTTTCTTATTTCAGCCTCATGCTTTATTATTACGTTCCACCTTGAATTAATATCTTTTGCCGAGCCAAATGGATTACTCTTTATGGTACCGGTTCCATGGATTCTGTACACAGCACTCCATTGTTTTACACCTGCAAATTCAAATCCAGCCAGTAAAAGATGAAGCCATAGTTCCCAATCCTCAAACATATCAATGGCTTCATCAAAGCCGCTTACAGCTTCAAGTGCAGATCTTTGCACAAGGGCACAGTGCAGCGGAAAAAGATTTTCCTTTACAAGGGATGGTAAATCGATTTCGTGCATTTCTAAAGGTATGCGTTTACCATGACAATTCTCCTTTAATGCCCCTGAAAATGCAATGGAACACCATGGATTTTTACGCAGACAGCTTATCAGTCCTGCAACATGATTTCTCAATAAAAGATCATCATCATCAAGAAAAAGAACCATATTTCCCGTGCTGCTCTTCCATCCGATATTTGCAGCATGGCTTCTGTTACCGTTTGATTCTGTACTGATGATTTTAAGCCTACCTTTTTCCATAAGATCTCTTAACTGCACAATTGCATAATCATTGGTAAAAATATTTATGAAATCCAGAGGCATACCGTCATTAACGATAATTATTTCTATATTTTCCCATGTCTGACACAAAACAGATTCCACTGCCTGGCAAAGAGATGCCGGCCTGCATCTGGTACGTATCACAACACTTACTTTTTCAGATTTAGCAAACATATCATAATTTTTTAAGAAAACACCTTCTCTGAATTTTTTCCAGGAACAATTCCCAGGTTTTATGTGACGATTCTTTCCTGATATTGTCTGCCCATTGAACGGGAGTTTTTAAATAAATTTCATCAATTGCCTTTTTAAGGGAGCCCGTGCTTATATCATCGCATACAACTCCGGTATCACGGGAAACTTGATCAGCAAGTCCTCCTGACGGGAATACTGCAACAGGAGTTGCCCTTCCATGGGATAGAGCAACAACACCACTCTGGCTTGCACTGACATATGGACATATCAGGATATCATGATTATCAATGATATCAACAAGATCATAATCGGTTAAATATCGGGGAATTATAACAAGCCTGCTTCCAAACCGCCCTTTTTTCTCCATAACTTCTGACAACAGTTTTTTATCATAAAATTCCCCGGCAATGGTGAGGGTAAATTCCTCATCCAGGTCAAGAAGTCCAATCCCATACTCTATTCCTTTGTATCCGCGGATATAGCCTGCCATCAAAATCTTCTTGCTCCACTTGTCAGGGATATGAACTGTTTTAATATTGTCAGTTTTATAAACAGGATGAAAAAGTGTGATGATAGAAGGCCGTGCATCTCCCACATGCCCTCTCACAGTCCTGGAAAAGGACCTTGAAAAAAATTTTCCAAAAGATCCTGAAAAAGATCTTTCTGCTGTTTCCGCAACGGCATCTGATAAAAAAATAATAAAATCAGCCTTTGACATCATTTTCTTTATAAAAAAATCCCAAAAAGCTGAAGATGCACCATGATGCCTGAAATTATGGCATAAAAAACAAAATTTTACCCCTGCTTTCTTCAATCTGTCCGCAATAAAACAGGAAACTAACAGAAACCAGGGATGCCACCATGATATAACAGCAAAATCAGCTCCTGAATCCAATATAATATCCACAGCTTCAAACCAGGTAAACGGGTTACAGGTATCAATTATCTGGTCCGGTTCCGGCCGGGCTGTAATTTGTTTTTCCGGCATTAATTCAGAAGTACCGGGAAACAGCAATTCCGGATACTGTCTTTTGTAACCAGCACTTAGGACTTTATATCCTTTTTTTTGAAAGGCTTTTTTTAATTCCAGGTTAAACAGGCTGATACCGCCCCTCAGTGGAGGAAAAGGACCGATCAAGGCAATATTTCCGGATTCACCATCCACAACAGATATCATTTAATTCCTTATTCTTTCAAGCCCCGGTTCTGCCTAATAACGGCCATGAAAATAATCTCAATTTTCCGCAGCAAAAATAAAATATTCATATTAAACTTATTTCCTGATCTGCAATGACTCTCTGAAAAAAGTTTTCTCCAGTCTCAGATAGACCATAAGCTCGGCAAGAAGGCCTGTACAAAAAAGCTGGGTGCCGGACAAAATAAGCA
>WFQS01000239.1 GCA_015486915.1 Desulfobacteraceae bacterium | reverse complement strand
TTGCCCCTGCCCTGCCCCTTAAAAGTCTTGGTGATAACGGATTTAAAAAACGGCATAACCTTAAGTACCCATACATTGCAGGTGCCATGGCCAACGGAATTTCATCGGTAAAAATGGTGAAAGCCATGGCTGAAAACGGAATGCTGGGCTTTTTCGGGGCAGGAGGTCTTGCCCTTGAAAAAGTTGAATCTGCCGTTGTAAGGCTTAAAAATGATCTTGGATCCCTGCCCTTTGGTTTTAATCTCATTCATTCTCCCGGCACCCCGGGACTTGAAATGGCCATAGTTAATCTTTATTTAAAGCATGGGATAAAACTTGTCAGTGCTGCAGCGTTCATGAGTATGACCCCTGCCCTTGTTTATTATCGTTTAAAGGGAATACATGTGGATTCCAAAGGTGAGATCAAAACACCAAATCAGATTATAGCCAAAGTTTCAAGAATTGAACTTGCAAAAAAATTTTTTTCACCTGCTCCCGCCAAGATAGTATCTGCACTTGTTCAACAGAATCTTATCTCGGAAAAGGAAGCCCAGTTATCACAATACATACCCATGGCCCAGGATTTAACTGCAGAGGCAGACTCAGGTGGGCACACTGACAACAGACCGGCACTTGCGCTTTTGCCGACCATGCTCTTACTTAAAGATCAGCTCAATGAAAAATACAAATATCAACATCATCTGTGCGCAGGACTTGCCGGAGGAATAGCCACCCCTGAATCTGCTGCTGCAGGTTTTAACATGGGAGCTGCCTATATCCTCACAGGGTCGATAAACCAGTCCTGTATTGAATCCGGAACTTCAAATCATGTAAAAAAATTACTTGCCCAGGCTGAACAGGCTGATGTTGCAATGGCTCCTTCTGCAGATATGTTCGAAATAGGAGCAAAGGTTCAGGTTTTAAAAAGGGGGACACTTTTCCCGGTAAAGGCTGAAAAACTTTATAGAGCTTACAGCACAGCAGTTTCATTTGAGAGTATTGAAGAAAAGATAAAAAAAGAGATCGAAGAAAAGATTCTCAAGGCGGAATTTGAAGAAAACTGGCAGGAGATAAAAGCGTTCTTCCGCAAAAAGAATATAAAGGAAATTCAAAGGGCTGAAAATGATCCAAAACATAAAATGGCCCTTGTATTCCGATCATATCTCGGGCTTTCTTCAAAATGGCCTCTAACGGATGAAAAAGACAGAAGAATGGATTTTCAGATCTGGTGCGGTCCTGCCATGGGAGCTTTTAACCAGTGGGTTAAGGGGACTTTCCTTGAAAAGGCTGAAAACAGAAAAGTTGCGGAAATAGGGCTTAATCTGCTCATTGGCGCTTCAATCTGTACAAGGGCATCGTGGCTTAGAAACCAGGGAATCAACCTTCCCTGGGACAAAACAGGATATTCTCCGGTTGAACAAAAATACATGCAGGAATTATGATATATGTAAAACTTTTGTAAACTCGCCGCCTTCCCCTGTATTAAATAAAATTATCTATATATAGTAGGGTAATTTATTTTTTTCATATGAAACTCCTGTAAAATTCCTTTCGGAATAAGAGTTTCTATATTTGTCAGAATCTTTGATTCTTAGAAATGAATCTGAAGCAGATGGAAAACTGTCTCACGGAAGTATTAAAAATAATTCTATAGGTGTTCATTTTGGGAAATAAAAATAATGCTGTGGCAATCATAGGTATGGGATGTATATTCCCAAATGCCAACGGTCTGAAACAATTCTGGCGTCTGATTTTTAACGGTGAAGATGCTATCGGGGATATTCCCGAAAACACCCACTGGTCATTGAAGGATTATTTCAGTAATGATCCTGAAACTGTTGACCACACATATTGCAGCCGCGGCGGTTTTATTCCTGCTGTTTCCTTTGATCCAGTACGATACGGCATGCCCCCCAATAATCTTGATGCAACTGACACTTCCCAGCTTCTCGGACTTGTGGCGGCTGAGATGGCATTAAAGGATGCAGGTTATGGAGATGACAAATCATTTGACAGAAAAAGAACAAATGTTATCCTCGGAGTCACCGGCACCCAGGAACTTGTTATTCCCCTTGGTGCGCGACTGGGACACCCCATCTGGAAAAGAGCCCTTAAAGATTCAGGAATTCCAAGTGAAAAAGCAGAAGAGATTGTAAAAAAAATATCCGATTCTTACACACAATGGCAGGAAAATTCTTTTCCCGGGCTTCTTGGCAATGTTGTTCCAGGCAGAATTGCAAACCGCCTTAACCTCGGTGGAACAAATTCAGCAGTTGATGCGGCGTGTGCGAGCTCTTTAAGTGCGATAAATACTGCTGTTATGGAGCTTGTCTTAAAAAAATGCGATATGTCAATAACCGGCGGGGTTGATACGTTAAACGATATTTTCATGCATATGTGTTTTTCCAAAACAGGAGTTCTCTCACATACTGGTGATGCAAGACCTTTTTCTGAAAAAGCTGACGGCACTGTACTTGGCGAAGGCCTTGGCATGATTGTGTTAAAACGCCTTGAAGATGCTGAGAGAGATAAAGACAGGATATACGCGGTTATACGTGGAATAGGCACATCAAGTGACGGAAAAACAGGGGGAATATATGCCCCGGATGCAGAAGGCCAGCTAAGGGCGTTAAAATCAGCTTATGATCAGGCCGGCGTTGACCCTGCAACTATAGAACTAATTGAAGCCCACGGCACCGGAACAAGGGTGGGCGATAAAATTGAATTCACCGCATTAAAGAAATTTCTACCGGGGTGTGAAAAGAAAAATTTCTGTGCCATTGGCTCGGTAAAATCGATGATTGGACATGCAAAGGCTGCTGCAGGAGCTGCAGGCATTATAAAATCAGCTTTAAGTTTATACAACAAAGTTATTCCTCCTTCATTAAAAGCTGAGAATCCGGACCCTGATCTTGATATAACCGCCACCTGCTTTTATATAAACCAGGAATCAAAGCCATGGCTTTCCTGCAATGACCATCCAAGAAGATCAGGTGTCAGCGCCTTTGGATTCGGAGGAAGTAATTTCCATATTGTTCTTGAAGAATATCTGCCTGAAAAAAAACATGTATCATGGGACGGGAAAATTAACATTGCTCCTTTTTCCGCAAATACAAAAAAGGATCTCATAAAAAAGATAATTGAATTTAAAAAATCCATGGAGCAGGCAGCATCATGGGATACAAGGGAAAAAGCCCAGCTTGTTTCATGGAAAACAACTCTGTTGTGCAGTCAATTTTCAGCATCAGATCCATTGAGGTTGATATTTATCATCAAAGAAAATGAAAACCCCATGGAAACCGCAGAGCTTGCCTGTAAATTTTTAGAATCCATTCCGGACAACTGTCATGAGGCAGATCCGGACTGCGTTACTGCGCCTCAAAGAATCAAAGATTTTAGCGAACATAAAAAGAGCATCAGTTCCTCTGTTAAAAATGAGCTCTTTCATATAAACCTGTCAGGTAAATCCTGCAATTCACAGGAAACAGACAATTCTTGTAATCAATCGCAAATCACCTTGAATCAATCGGGAATTTTTTTCGGTCAAGGAGAGAAAAAAGGAAAGCTTGGGTTTTTATTCCCAGGACAGGGAAGCCAGTATCCCGGCATGGGAAGAGAACTTGGTGCTGTTTTTCCCGAAGCCATGGAAGCTTTCGAGCTTGCTGAAAAACTATTTAAAGACGAATATGGCAAAGAAAAAACATATAGGCTTGGACACTATATTTTCCCGCCTCCACTGCAGGATAAAAAAGAATCCGAATCCCTGTTGAGGCAGACGGAAATTGCCCAGCCTGCAATTGGTGCCGTAAGTCTTGCCATGATAAAAATACTGAAACGTTTTGGACTTGAGCCTGATATGGTCTGTGGCCACAGTTTCGGTGAATTATCAGCCCTTTGTGCCGCAGGAAGATTAAATGATAAAGATTTTATGGAACTTGCAGCTGCAAGGGGAAGATACATGGCCGAAGCTTCAGCAGTCATGGAAGAAAAAGGCAGCATGCTTGCCGTTAAAGCAGCTCTTAATGATATTGAAGACCTTATCATTAAAAATACGGATCTTGTCCTTGCCAATAAAAACTCACATGACCAGGGAGTTGTATCGGGCAGATCGGATCAAATAAAAAAAGCCGTAAAAATTTGCAGGAAAAACAGGATGCCTGCTGTAAAACTTCCCGTTTCAGCAGCTTTCCATACCCATTTTGTTAAAAACGCTGCTGTTCCCTTTAAAAAACGCCTTGAAAATTTAAGTATTAAATACTCTGAAATTCCTGTTCTATCCAATACAACCGGTAAAAATTATCCTGCAGATCAATCCAGCGCTAAACTAATCCTTGGTGACCAGCTTTCAAACCCAGTGGATTTTGTTGAAAACATAAAAAATATGTATAAAGAAAATGTAAGAACCTTTGTTGAAGCGGGCCCGAAATCTGTTCTGACAAAACTTACAGGATCTATTTTAAAGGGCAGAAAAATAACAGCAATGGCATTTGATGCTTCAACGGGTAAGAATTCCGGAACCTGGGACCTTGCAATTGTTCTGTGCAGGCTGGCTGCATCAGGCTTTAATGTTGATTTTACGCAATGGGAATCTCCATGCCATAAATTAGATAAAAAAATAATGAGGGTTCCTTTAACAGGAGCCAACATAAAACCGGATATAAAATCTGATATCAAACCTGATATCAAACCTAACACTGACATCAGATGCAGCGCAGAAGAACCATCCTCACCATTAAACAAAAAGATAAGAGAAAAAAATCCATGCTCACCATTGAACAAAGAGGAAAAAGCAAAAGATCCATCCTCAAAATTGAACAAAGAGAACAGATCCGGACAAATTCGTTCTGATATTGCAAAACCGTACGATTTACAAACAATTGAAAAAGAAAAAAATCCCCAGGGTTTATCAATAAAATCTCATTTCAAAGGATATGAAATGGAAAAAGACAACCATTTTGATAATCATCATAAAAACGGTAATTCAAATACCACAGCTTCTTCATCAATGACTTTCCATGCCATGGCGATGATACAAAAAGGGCTTGAATCAATGGAAACTCTTCAGGTGCAGACCGCAAAAACACATGAAAAATTTCTTGAAACCCAGCAGATGGCAGGAAAAACGCTTCAGTCCATGATGGAGCAGACCAGAATTTTTGCAAGTGCTGCAGCGGGCGGTATACCTGATTCTATTGATTTTAATCAAAACAATACAAAAATATCTGATAATTCTGCGAAAGCATCTAATTTGCATGATGAAAAATTAAAATCCAATTCTGAGTATTATAAAAACATTGATACCCCTGCACCATGCAACTTTAAGCCTTCTTCAGGAGAATTTGAACCTGCAGCACAAAATTTTGAACCTGCACCTGCTGAACTTGAAAACAACTCCTGTCAAAAAGGTTTTACTCAGGTAAAAGTTAAAGATCTTCTCCTTGAAACAGTGAGCAGACTCACAGGCTTTCCCACTGAAATGCTGGAGCTTGACATGAATATTGAGTCAGACCTTGGCATTGACTCCATAAAAAGAGTTGAAATAATATCTGAACTTGAAAAAAAAATACCCAATGCCGACGTGTTAAGTCCTGAGAACATGGGGAATTTAAAAACCCTGAAAGATATATGCAACGCCATTGAAACAGAAAACAATGGGAATCACCTGAAAGAATACTCCGGAGGCACTTCAGGCACTAAAAATACATGCGATGCCGGAAACACTAAAGATGCAGTAGAAACCGGAAACACTGGCGATACAGACTCTGCCGAAGATAAAAAAAATCAGGTTCCAGGGATAATGGATGTCTTGATTTCAGCAATCAGTAAGCTTACGGGATTTCCCTCGGAAATGCTTGAATCTGATATGAATCTCGAATCAGATCTTGGCATTGATTCCATAAAAAGAGTTGAAATTTTATCAAAGGTGGAACAGGAATTGCCCGATTCTTCTTCAATATCACCCGATGAAATGACACAGATCAAAACAATAGGTCAGATTGCAGATTATCTATCGGGCAAAAATCCCGGTGATGCTGAAAATTCAGATAACACTGTAGTTTTATCAGATGACACTGACATTTTATGTGATACCACAGCTTTAACTGATACCCAGCCTGCTTCAAATCATTCCGTGGATTTAGATGATACCCCGGATTCAAAAACTTTGAACATTCATGCAGACAAATGGCAGAACGATAAAAAAAAAACCTCTCTTTTAAGGCAGACAGTTTTCCTAAAAAAATTTCCAATTGATCATATAAAATTCCACAACGGTTCAAGACTTATTATCCCGGAAAATAAGATAGTTTACATAACACAGGACCATTCAGGTGTTGCGAGGTGTTTTGAAAAAGAATTTAGCAGCATGGGGATAAAAACAAAAATTATCAATATGGATCAAATCTGCTGTAAAACAGATACAAACCGGTATGACAACGATTTTCCGAAAATAAACATTAATAAAAATGAATCCGGAAAAAAAGAAGAAAACCTTTCTGCTGCAGTTAAGAGCAACCATGAATCTTCAGCCAAAACCAGCGATAATTCTTTAGAGCTTAAAAATATTGCAGGCCTTATTATAATTTCCGATTCCCTTAAATACCATGACAGGGAAACTGCAGAAAAATTTTTAAAATCTGCCTTTCTTCTTACAAAAAAATCTGCTCCTGCTCTCATTGAATCAGCTGAAAAAACCGGAAGTTTTTTTGCAACGGTATCC
>WFQS01000238.1 GCA_015486915.1 Desulfobacteraceae bacterium | reverse complement strand
GTTGTTCCTGTTGTTCTTCTCGGTATCTATTATCCGCACGCAATTCATACGCTTATGCAGTTTGCTGCACTTTCAATGGGGAGGTGAAACAGATGAAATCTAAATTAAATGATGATATTTCTGTGCATGAAAAAATGCCTGTACATGAAAATATTTCTGTACATGAAAATGGATTGAATTTCAAGGATATGGCCGGAATAGCGGCTTTGCAATGGAATGACAGGGTAAAAGTTGTAACAGATTCAAAATCCCAGATTCTGCGTCTAAAAACCGAACCTGAGTTTCTGCCGGAAATCTGTGCATGGCTTTTTTCCGGGCTGGGATACAGTTTTGCCTTCATGATTGTGGAGGAGAATGCGCCTGACTGGAGTGTCCGTTACATTTTTTATACATCCCGTGATGCAGGACAGGTACACGTTGAGGTAAAATTTCCCCTTTCAAGGAAAAGAATTCCAAGTATCAGTTTGCAGGTACATGCAGCAGACTGGCAGGAGCGTGAGATAGAAGATCTGTTCGGACTTTTTTTTGAGGGGCACCCGCGGCTGGGAAATTTTGTTCTCCATGAAAAATGGCCAAAGGGTCTGCATCCCATGCTGGATTCCTTTGATGCAGAGCAGTCTTATCCTGAAAAAAAAGAAAGCTATCAATGGGAAAATAACCAATTAGAAACTCACCAATCGGAAAATAACCAGGCAGAAAATCACCAATGGGAAAATTATCAATCGGAAAGTCATAAATGGGTACCGAAACGGATTTTAAAGGCTTCGGGAGCTTTTTTGATGCCCATAGGGCCTGTTTTTTCCGACCATGCCGAATCAGCTCATTTTTTACTGGAAACAGTTGGTGAAGATGTTGTCAGAACCATTCCAAGGTTCTTTTACAAGTACCGCGGGGTGGAAAAAATAGCCCAGGGCAGAACCGTTGAAGATGTTATTCTGCTGGCAGAACGATTTTCCGGGACTTCAGCCTTTGCACACTCCCTTGCATTCTGCGGGGCAGTGGAAAAAATAACAGAAACAGATACTCCTGCAAGGGCAAAATCATTGCGTGTATTTTTTGCCGAACTTGAGAGGATCAGACATCATACATCGGCCATTGCGGGAATCTGTTCATCCACAGCCCTTAGCGTGGCAGCATCCCAGGCATCCATTATTGAGGAGGAACTTTTAAGGCTCTGCTGTGAGTTGACAGGGCACCGCTATCTTTTCGGCCTTAACGCTCCCGGCGGCCTGTACCACGGAATTTCAGACGATGGGGCATTTGATGTAAGTGAAACCCTGTGGGGTTTTCTTGACAGGTTCAAAGAACTTCATGAGCTGCTCCGTTTTACAAGCTCTTTCCTTGACAGGCTGGAAGAGGTGGGAATCGTTTCAAAACAGAATGCTGTTTCATACGGTCTTGTGGGCCCCGTTGCAAGGGCATCCGGTGTCTCAACAGACCTGAGGACAGCACAGCCCTATGCAGGTTATAATATTGATCTTAAATTTAATGTGGCAAGGGAAAAAGAAGGGGATGGTTATGCAAGGCTGAGACTGCTTTTCAGTGAGATTGAGCAGTCAATAAATCTTATCCGCCAGGTATCTGTCTCCCTGCCTCCGGGTAAAATCAGAGAAAAAATAAAAATCATGGCAGGATCGGATGTCGGATGGGCAGAAGCACCGGTGGGAGCGGCATTTCACTCGGTGAGACTGAATAAGGAGGGCAGGGTGGCACGGTATCACATTATGCCGCCTTCTTTTGTGAACTGGCATGGTTTTCACCTTGCCGCAGAGAATTTTGCTTTTCAGGATTTTCCCATCATAATGGCAACATTCGGGCTTTCCAATGCCGAAAGTGACAGATAGTGTGATCAGCGGCGTAATGGATGCCGTAATGGATGGTGTAATTGATGGTGTAATTGATGGTGGGAAAATGATTGATTTCGGAGAATAAATCCCACAGGAGGTATATATAATATGACCAAATGGTTATGGACGGGAATTAAAACAGGTAAAAAAACAACAGCATATCCTGTCACACAGGAAACAGCCTGCGGTGTTTCGCCGGGAAGACCTGCGGTTACTGAGTTTGATGATGAAGATAAAGCACGGGCCGTTGTCAACCGCTGTCCTGCAGGCGCATTGCACAGCATTAAAAACAGGGTGGAAATCAACAGGGATAATTGTTTGAACTGCTTAAGATGCGGATCAAATGATATTATTAATGACCGGTCTTTTGGATTTGATTCCATATGCTCTGATTCAACAGATTCTGGCTCAATTGGCTCCGCTTCCGTTGATTCTGATTTTACAGGTGCTGATTCAAAGGATTCCGGTTCAATGCACTGGGAAAATAGTTATGAATGGGCGGAGTTCAATAAAACCGGTCACAGTCTGGGGAAAAGTTTTTCCGGTTCTTTGAATATAAGAATTTTAGATGCAGGGGCATGCGGTGCGTGCATGGGTGAAATCAAACAGATAACCGGTCCTTACTACAATATCCACCGCCTTGGTTTTTTCATCACTCCAACCC
>WFQS01000237.1 GCA_015486915.1 Desulfobacteraceae bacterium | reverse complement strand
GGTATAGCAGGTGTAAACCAGTACGCAAGCCAGCAGAATACAGGCCTTGCCGCTTCCCAGGCTACCAATGATCCTTTACAGAAGCAGCAGCCGGGTGATCAGTCACAGACCGCCCTTAACTCAAGCAATTCAAATACTGAAAAACAGGCATTTAAGGTTGATTTGACCGACAGGGCAAAAGATCTTGCAGCCGCAGAAAATACCCAGGGGGCTCCTCCTGAAGTAAACCCGCATGCTGCTGCAGCCCAAACCCCTGCAGCAAATGAGACACAGCCACCGGCAAACAATAATGGTGGACAGCAGGCACAGCAGCTTGTAAATCTTATCGCCTGATTTTCTATTATTTTTCAGGAGGTGTTAAAAATGCCGACCATATCAACCGGCATAAATTTATCATCACAATATCAGTTGCAAAGCACCATGGCAACTGATAAGAGCATCTTGTCGCCCTTGAAAAATGGATTTTCAAAATCAAATTCCGTTTCGGATTCTGATAAAAAATCAAATTCCGTTTCTGATTCTGATAAACCGGATCTGTCAGCAAAAACAAAATCATTGTACAGAAAATACACCAATAAAGAACATAGAATTAAAGATCAGTATGATACGGATAAACAGAGACTTGAAGCGGAATATCAACAGAAAAAGCAAAAACTGGAAGCAGAGTATCAGCGGGAGAAACAGGCGCTTGGCGTTAACATTTATGCTTGAAATTATAAGGACAGCCGGAAATGGTAACGGAAGAAGGAATTATTACCCGTACTGATTCATCTGCAGCGTGGGTGAAAACAGTCAGATCTGCCAGTTGTGAGGCTTGTGAAGCAAAGGATTCATGCCATGAGAGCAGTCACAGCAAAGAGATGATAGTTAAGGTTGACAATACAATCAGTGCGTGTATCGGAGACCGTGTGGCAATTGGATTCAGGACAGGACCTCTTCTTCAGCTTACCTTTATGCTGTATGTGTTTCCCATCATTCTTTTAATGGCAGGAGCGGCAATTGGCCAGGCTGCTGCTCCTGTTTTTAATACAGATCAATCCCTTACCTCTATTTTTACCGGCATTTTTTGTTTTGCGGTGGCCTTTATAATCATCCGGAAACTTAACAATAGACTTGCCAGTCAAAAAAAATATATGCCTTTCCTGATCAGGATTGTGCAAAAAAATCCACCTGTTAAAGAAGAATGATTTAAATTAGTTTACAACTTATTTAAATTTATACTTGAACATTCTGTTTTTCTGCGCTATGTGGGATAAAGTTTTTAAAAACTAAGGGTAAAACAAACCCCTTAGTGAGCAGTTTGCTCACAGCGAACATTGAAAAGTAGCCTTGGTAATATTTAAAGAAATTTCATTTTTTTAAATATTAAGGAAAAATGGTTCCATTACCATGGATACAATACACTTTAATTATCTTTGAGGGTATTTATAACCATGAGCTCGAAAAGAGATTTACAAATTGCTTCGCTTCTTATCATCGTGCTTCTCATTGCAGGTATTACATGCTATGCTGCATTTCCACCGCCATCTCCAGAACAACCGGTTCGTATAATGTTTCAGACAAGCGCAGGCAAGGTTTTGTTTGGACATACATCCCATATCGAGGAATACGATCTATCATGCAAGGATTGTCATCATAATCTTGATGATGAGAAGACCTACAGGTGCAGTGATTGCCACGAGAAAACCGGTGATGATGACATGCCGAGCCTGTCCGATGCATTTCATACTAAATGCAAGGGGTGTCATGAGGATAATGGATCAGGCCCTGTAGAGTGTAATTCATGCCATGTACTTTAGTTTGAAACAGCATGTTTTGTATAGATTCAAACTGACCGCCATGGACGGCCCCTGAATGTTAAGGACCGCAGAATTAAAAAATTAGAATGGACATGATGCGAAAACACGAAGCTGTGGCCAGGGATTACAAAATATTTAAGTTCTTTCATATGACGGCCATGAGGCTGAACTGCACTACGGTGTCTCAAGAAATCAGAGATTTTGACGAACATAAAAAGAGCATTTGTTACTTTGTCAAAAGCAAGCTCTTTCATATAAAAACATGCAATGAGGCTGATCTGGATTTGCCCGGATTTGCCACAACAAAGTATGGGTTAGAGGCATAAAACCAATGGATATATAAAGGTTCCGTCTATTTCCCATAAAATTATATGGATTATTTTTTACCGGATAAAGGTTTGTTATGATTAAAAGAGCATTCATCGGATTGACAGCACCCAGGCTTGAGTATGATCTGGTTGAACCAGACCCAAAGGTGCCGGAAACTATTCCCGTACCCCCAAGGTTGATACTCCTGTTGAACGAACGCCTCGACAGCACAAAAGAAACCATAGTAAAAAAGGGGAGCAGGGTAAAAAACGGAGACAGACTTTTTCTTTACAAAGACAGTACTGAATATGTTTTATCTCCGGTAAACGGCACTATAACATCCATTGCTTCATATACAGGTGATCTTGGAATTTATTCCACCTATTTTATTATTGAAAAAGATCCTCTGTATGATGGGAAAAAAGGACTTACAGAATTTACTTCGCCAGTTGAAATAGATCCTGCCAACAGATTTTTAAGGGCACTTCCGGGCTCGCCCCCTTTTAATGCTTTTATGAATCCTGATAAAAAAATACAGACGATTGTCATAACAGGAACCGATGAAGATCTTTTATCAGATACGCACCAGTACTTTCTGGCAAATCACCTGGATGAAATGAAGCAGGGTATTAAAATTCTTAAGCAGATAACCGGAATTGATCAGATCGCTTTGACAATTCCGGAAAAATTTAAACTTCCTGAACAACCTGAAGGATTGCAGATCTTTAAAATTTCATCCCTTTATCCCGGGGCAATCCCCGAGATGATAATTAAAAAACATTTGAATAAAGTGATACCTGCTGGTGGTAAACCGGAAGATCTGGGAATCTGTTTTATCAGTTCAGAGGCAGTTGTCTCAATTGCCAGGGTATATAAAGGGAAAAAAATTATTTATGACAAATTGATCAGTGTTATAGATAAAGACGGTACCAAAACTATGGTCAGGGCAATTCTGGGAACTCCAATTCACAGGATTTTCAAGCAGTTGAATATCACCGCGAGTGAAAAGGACAGAATTGTAATAGGTGGGCCAATGAAAGGTCTTGCTTCCTATACTCTTTATCAGCCGGTTTTACCTGATATGGATACAATAATTGTTCAGGATAAAAAAGATATTTCCCATGTTTCAGATTATCCGTGCATAAATTGTGGAAAATGCGTAAAAGTATGTCCTGCACATATTCCCGTGAATCTTCTGGTAAGGTTTCTTGAAGCCGGTCTTTATGAAGAGTCAGCAGATTCATACGATCTTGAGTCATGTATTGAGTGTGGTATGTGCGCATATGTTTGCACTGCAGAAATACCTATTTTACAATACATCAGACTTGGCAGATATGAACTTTGGAAAATAAGATCTGACAGGGAAGATTCTGACAGAGAAGAAGAGGAGGCTGCCAATGCATAATCAAAACAGATATACTGTATCAAATGCCCCTTTCTGGCATGACGGGGACAGAATTGCAAAAACAAATTACAATATTATGCTGGCTACGCTTCCTGCTGTTATTTTCGGAATTATAATGTTTGGCCTGCCGGCACTTGGAGTTATTGCATTTTCCATGTCAACTGCCATGATCTGGGAACTTTTATTCAACCTTGTATCAAAGAGAAGCATCAGCATAGGCGACTGCAATGCCGCTGTCATTGGTCTTTTTTTCGGGATGATGCTTCCTGCAACTGCCCCGTGGTGGATAGTTGTGGTCGGAACATTTATGTCAGTTGTTGTTGGAAAAGAGATTTACGGGGGTATAGGAGCAAATCCGTTTAACCCGACCCTCATCGGAATAGCAGCTACCATGCTGTCATGGAAAACCTACTTTGATTTTGATGCCGCCCTTGTAAATTACAATTTCAGTTTTAAGGCTCTTTATCCACTCGGTGCATTAAAACACCAGGGTCATGCAGCTGTTGACCTTTTTTCCATGTCAAATCTCATCATGGGAAAACAGGTGGGAGCTATTGGAACCGTGTTTGGCCTTGGACTTATTATAGGCGGGGTTTACCTTATTTTAAGGGGTTATATCAAATGGGAGGTTTCGATCTCCTATATTGCAGGTATAATTATTACGGCACTTATTTTCAGGATGGCAAAACCTGATCTCTATGCAGGTCCTATGTTCCATCTGTTTACAGGATATACTCTGTTTGGAGCATTTTTCCTTGCAACTGAGACATCCTCATCACCTGTTAATTTAATTCCCATGCTGATTTACGGGCTGACGGGGGGAATTTTAACAATTCTGATCAGAAATATAGGTGCATATCCGGATGGTACTGTGTTTGCCATTCTAATTATAAATCTTATAAATCCGCTCATTGATAAAATCAGACCAAAAGCTTTGGGAAGGGGTGTGAGCAATGCGTGAAATGATAAGTATGGTTGTCGTGCTGACAGTGCTGAGTGCCTTTTCCGGCGGAATGCTCGCCGGTGTAAGAATGAGCACAAAAGACAGGATTGAAAATCAGGTATTGAAGTTTCAGAAAGCTCCGGCAATTAAAGCGATTTTAAAAAATGTAACAAATGATCCTTTAAAGGACAGATTTAACATTAAGGATAAGAATCAGGAAGTGACTTTTTTTCTTGGAAAGCATGATGGGAAACCCACGGATATTGCCTTTGAAACCCATGGTCAGGGGCATGAAGGACCAATTGGACTGATGGTTGCAATAGATATTAATTCGGATAAAATTGTCGGTGTACGGGTCACAACAACCACTGAAACGCCAGGTATGGGAACAAGGGCAAACGGGGATTCTCCATTTGCGGCTCAATTTGCCGGAAAACCGTTGACCACTGTTTTTAAGGTTAAAACAGACGGGGGGGGCATTGACGCCATGTCCGGAGCCACTGTTACTTCAAGAGGTGTATGTATGGCAGCTACCGAGGCAAAAGATATTTATATGCGCCTTAAGCCGGAAATCAAGAAAAAAATCGCAAAAATGTAAATCAGGAGATTTCAAGATATGGCACAATCCATTGCAAAAGAATTTACTAAGGGCCTGTGGGAAGAAATTCCTCCTTTCAGGCTTGTTCTTGGCCTCTGTCCAACCCTTGCCGTAACAAAAAGTGTTGATACTGCAATTGGTATGGGAGTCGGACTGACCTTTGTTCTTGTCTGTTCAAACATGATAATTTCTCTTTTAAGAAAGATCATCCCCGATAAAGTGAGGATAGCCTGTTATATTGTAGTTATTGCTGCATTTGTAACTGTTGTTGAGCTTGTGATGCAGGCCTTTACCTATCCGCTTTACCTTAAACTCGGTATATTCATACCCCTTATTGTTGTTAACTGTATCGTACTTGGAAGGGCCGAGGCCTTTGCCGGGAAAAATCCTGTTCTGCCCTCCATAGCTGACGGCCTTGGTATGGGTATTGGATACACTCTTGCCCTGACAGCCCTTGCTGCCATCAGGGAATGTTTCGGAGCCGGGACTTTACTTGGCACACCTGTATTTGGACCGTGGTTTCATCCATTTACATTCATGGTTCAGGCTCCCGGTGCCTTTGTCTGCCTTGGACTGATGCTCTGCATTATGAATATAATAGGCAGTAAATAAAAAAGGAGACATTAAACAATGGAAAATTATATCGTTCTTGCCATAAGCTGTATTTTTGTAAATAATATTCTCCTTGCCCAGTACCTTGGAAACTGTCCTTTTCT
>WFQS01000236.1 GCA_015486915.1 Desulfobacteraceae bacterium | reverse complement strand
ATCTGCAATGGAGATGGGCGCAGACCGCAGTATTCTGATAACAGCAGAAACAGCAGAACACGATTATATCACAACGGCAAAGGCATTAAAGGCTGCCATTGAAGATGACGGGGAGCCCGGGATCATTTTTACGGGTCGTGAATCCATAGATGACGTTGGCATGCAGACAATGTTTCGTATTGGAAAAGCTTTTGGTTTTCCGGTTGCAGCAAATATAGTAAAATTTTCCATGAAAAACAATAAAGTGACCGTTGAAAGCGAAAGGGAAGGCGGTATAAGAGATGTTTATGAACTGTCACTTCCCTGTGTGCTCGGTGCAGGCAGAGGACTGAATACACCTGAATATCCAACCTTTCCCCAAATAGTTAAAGCAAGAAAAAAACAAATTAAAAAAATAGATTTTAATAAATCCGAAATTGAAGAAACCGGGGCATCTGTTGAGGTTCTTGAGCTTAAGCCCTTTGTGAAAAAACGCACTCCCGTGGAGATAAAAGGAACTCCATTGGAAGCTGCAAAAAAGCTTGTGGAAATTCTCCACAAAGAGGCAAAGGTTATTTAACACAATAACTGCCATGAGGCCGATCTGAATTTGCCCGGATTTGCCTCACAAAAAAAATGGGCTAAAGGCGCGAAACCAACTTTTATAATTTAATGTACTTGGCAGGAGTTTTTTACAAAAAAATATGTTTAAGGTATGGTATGAAAAAAACAGGGATATTTATTGAGATCAGCAACGGCAGAATAAAAAATGCAAATTACGGCATGATCACTGCTGCAAGAGGCAGCAACACAGAGTTATATGCCTTTGTGATAAATTTTAAGGCAGAAAAAATAAAAGAAACACTGTATGCTTATGGAATTGATAAAATTATAGAGATTTGCCATGAAACTGATCCTGAAATGGGATGGAATCCTGTATCATGGTCAAAAGCTGTCATGGAAGCGATGGATGCATTTGATATCCATATTTTACTTGCCCTTACAAGCGGCATTGGAAAAGAACTTCTTCCAAGAATTGCAGCTGAGTTGGATGCCCCTCTGGTGATGGATTGCATTGGTATTGATTTTGACAAACAAACTGCGGAAACATTCAGGTATTCCGGAAAAACAATTGCCACTGTTAAACTTACAGGAAAGGATCTTCTTTTTGGCATAAAACCAAATTTCATTGATGCAGTACCTGGTAACACAGATTCCATGTCCTCGGATTCAGTACCAGAAGATATTGAGGCACTTCCCGGAACAAAAGATATTTCTGCATTGAACAAACCTGAAATCATTTCATTTACAATTAAGGCAGATTCAGTGGAAACCGAAGGACAGTTTGATAATATAAGGCTGATTAAAACGATTATGCCTGAAACTTCCACCGCAGATGAATTCTCAAGTGTTAGCCTCATGGATGCTGATATTGTCATATCCGGCGGCCGCGGTATGAAAAACAGGGAAAATTTTAAAATCCTGTCAGATTGTGCAAAACAGCTCGGTGCAGCCGTGGGAGCATCCAGAGTTGCAGTTGACTCAGGATGGGTGCCCTATTCAATGCAGGTGGGCCAGACAGGAGAAAAGGTAAGCCCAAAAGTTTACATAGCCTGCGGGATTGCAGGATCGATTCAGCATTTTGCAGGCATGAAAACGTCCAATATGATTATTGCCGTCAATATTGATTTAGATGCATCTATCATTGCCCTTTGCGATTATTATATTGTCATGGATCTCTTTGAGATTATTCCTTTACTCACCAAAGTGCTCAGTGAAATAAATCATACAGCCTGATAATAACCTGGCATTCTTTGAAATTTTTTTTAATCTTTTTTGAGACTTTGAATGGACGTGCCGTTTATGTGTAATAAACCCTATGCTGAAAATTTTCTTATTGAAATTGAGAAAAACAGATCTAAGGTGATGTGCTGCGGTGCAGGCTGGGGCAGAATGTTCATGGAGGAGAATATCGGGGAGAGGATAAATAATGTGCGTGCAAAAGAAATTGTTGCAACTAATGCAGAAACTGTGATATCTGCATGTCCTTTCTGTGCTGTTATGTTAAATGACGGAATCATGGAAACGGAAAAAAAGGTGACAGTTAAGGTCCCCAAGAGTTGCAACCAAAAGATGAAAGGAGAAAAGCAAATGACACTTGAGGAAAATATTGTAAAAATGCTTGAAGACAATAAAATTTCCTATGAAGTTTTTAATCACGAACCGGTTTTTACCAATCCTGCAATGGCTGAAGCTTTGAATGTAAGTGAAGCTGAAACCGTAAAATCCCTTGTTCTGTTAACAAAGGAAAAACAGATGGTGGTTCTTGTCCTTCCCGGGAACAAAAGGGTGAACTGGAAAGAAGCCGCTGCCGGAATAGGAACAAAAAAAGTCTCATTTGCAAAGCCTGACAAAGTCCTGGAAAGCGTTGGATGCGAAGTAGGATGTGTACCTCCTTTCGGCCATAAAGATCCTTTACCCGTATATATGGACAAAGCGCTCCTCAAGCAGGACCAACTTTTTTTAAATCCCGGTGTTCATGACAAGTCCTTTAAATTAAAGGCGCGGGATTTACAGAAACTATGCAATGCAGCTTATATTTAATATGCCATTTGCTCTTGTTTGGGAAGAATTTATTGAAGATCTCAATCTGTATATGGCAGCGATGCCCTGACACTGAATTTATGCCATAAAAAATTGAAAGTTGCTGGCATTGTCATTTTTTGTAGTGTTAATTTAAAAATTTAAGGAAAAAACAGATGAAATTATTAGTGTGTTATGACAAAAGAAATAAGTCATTAAGGGCAATTGATATTGCCGTAAAAAGGGCAAAACAATCAAATGCCTTTGTGTATCTTGTGACCTCAAGTGCTTCAGATGCATCAAAAGCCGATATTGCGGAAGCCGAAAACAAACTGAACTACTATGCAGATGAGGAATTTAAAAAAAATGGTGTATCCTGTGAAACTCACCTTCTCATAAGAGGACTCACCCCTGGAGAAGACATTGTTCAGTTTGCAAAGGAAAAAAAAGTTGACGAAATTATCATTGGAATTAAAAAAAGGTCAAAACTCGGTAAAATCGTTTTTGGCTCTACAGCCCAGTTTGTAATACTGGAAGCCCCCTGCCCCGTTCTTACCTTGAAATAAAGGTAATGATTTCCGCATTCTCTTTAAAAGCCCCGCTCATTTTTTATAAGAAAGAGCTCACTTTTGACAGAGTAACTGATGCTCTTTTTATGTTCGCTGAGAGGTGCTGTAACGCAGTTCAGATCCGCTTGAACGGGATGTCTTTGCGAACTGGCAGAATGCCGGAGAAAAAACAATGGAAAAAAGGCTTCAAGAATTGACCCTTGAAAAGATGAAACACCGTCCTGAACATTTACCAGATGAAATCATAAAGGAACTTGACCGCATGCAGACTCTGTGAAAATAAAAAAACTACAATGAAGGTCTGGCTTCTAAAACTTTTGTAAAGGTACATGAAAGAGCTATGATTTACTTTCACATTTTACTCTTTTTTTTATAATTAAATAATTGTCGTACCTTTATACCGGTCATAATGGCATTAAGAGCTGTTTTTACCGGCATTGGCAGAGTGTCGTTCGAAATAATATCATTAATTTTTTCAATCCTTGTCCCTGCAATGGATTCGGCAATATTTGTGCACCACATTTTAAATGAGGTGAGATCCTTGATTAATCCTTTTTCATATTCATCACTTATGGCAAGTGAAGCCTCTATAAAACCAGCGTATTCAGGTTCCAGGAGAATATGTTCCACCATGGCTGCAAAATTATCGTTTTTGCAGGCACAGGCGCAGCCGGCACCACTTACAAGTTGATATATGTTGATTTTTCTTTCCTTAAGGCGTTGAAAAACAGACCGTTCTGCATAAATTCCGTTCTGTTTCAGCACTGCCTCTTTAACACCTGTATAGACCGCCTTTGCAATCAATTCGCCCATCTTTGAATGTCCGCCGGTGTTGTCTATTTTTACACCGCATCCCTGCACCACAAGGACATTATCCGTGCCCGTTCCCGTGGCCTCATTTATCCCAGGGGTAAAGCTTGATCTGATATCCAGGTCATCAAGTGCTGCTGTTTTTCCTTCCGTGGCCGTGATGATTGCCCGTGTCATTGCTCTTTGGGAAAGTTTCATGTTGGTAATAATTATGATATTTATAGTTCCTGGTTCATAAAACCTGCCGGTATCTTTCGACATTCTCTGGGCATTTCCCATGACCCCTGCCGTGACAAAGGCGTAAACTTTCATATCCTTATAGCTTTGCGTCTGAATGGAAAGTTTATCCATATCAGCACCGGTTATTAATAATGAAGTGCTCTTTGCCTGCCTGTTAACTGCTTTTAAAATAGATGACCTTAAATGGTCAATTCCTGTTTTATAGCCTGGTCCCCATGTAGGCGGCGGAGTAAAATGATTTGCAATACTTGTGATATTATCCCGGGAGCCTTCCAGAGTTGAAACAATTTTCATGGGAGATTTAAAATCAATTAAAAGAGTTTTATTCTCAAAATCAAAAATATTGCTGTAGTATATTGCGGCAGATCTGACATATTCAAGATTAACTTTTAATGGCCTTTTCCGGGTGATGCCAGTGGAAAGTATATCGTTTTCCGGATTGGAAAATTCATCTGTATAAATTTCAGAGGACAGCCAGGATACAAAATATCCTGTGTTGGTGGAAGCCCTGCATGTTAAGTCACAGGGGAAAAAATAAATTCTTCTGTTTTTCACAGCGGCAACATCTTTCCACCCGGGTTGCTGGAAAATTTTTTTTGCCAGTTTTTTTTCAGGGGTACACCCGTAAATAAACTCAGGGTTAAAATTCATCCATTCTTTTTTTGTAACCTGTACAATATCTCCCTTTTTCCCAAAATCAGGGGAGATACCTCCTGCGGCACGTATTATCTCATTCTGGAAAGAATCGCTTCCCGGTGTCATTATGGTTTTTTTTCCCATAAGCCGCATAACCCTTTTCCTCTTTAAATTCTTAATTCCGGCAAGTTTCAGTTTTATATGATTTATTTCGGATATATTTTCTTTAATTACCTTTTCCGCCTGATTTTCACGATTAAATATCTTTCCAAGTGCCCTTATGTTTCTATAAGAGTCTTCAATGGAAGATGTTTTAAAAACAAATAATTTACAATCTGTTTGTTTAAAAATTTTAATTAAATTTTTGTGAATGGGTGAGAGGATGATCAAATCAGGTGAAACTGATTTTATTTTTTCAAGGCTTGGGCTGAAAAACCCGCCTGCTATGAGTTTACCTTCAGCACCTTTCAGAGTGCAGTCATGATAGGTAATGGCTTTAATAAATTTTTTTGCACCAATTTTAAAAAGAATTTCAGCAGCCGAAGGCACAAGAGATACTACGGCCTGCGGCTGGCTTGCAAATACTAAATGATTCCCTTTTGAATCCTGAATACTTACAGGATACGCGGCAATTGATGTGGTGCAGAAAGTCAATAACCAGAAAACAATTATACAGCACATGGGAATGCGTAAATTTTTTTTTATTTGCATAAGATCCCTTAAAAAAAATTGTTTCTATTAATCTCTGATTTCATAATCGGGATGATCCCTGAATCCATCCGGATGATTTTTTGTACGATATATTTTTCCGTCTTTACTGAATTCATAATCGGGTTTACTGCCAAAGCCAAGCTTGTTATACTTTGTCCTGTATATTTTTCCATCATCACCAAAATAATAATCTGGGAATTCAGACCATCCAAGGGGATGAAAAGCTGTCCGAAACAATTTTCCGTCAATTATTGTGTAAACCGGACAATCCTTGTCCAAAGAACAGGAGTCTGAAGTGCTGAAAATTTTAGGGTTATACTGGTTCATTATTTTTCTCCTTTAAAAATCATTAAACAACTCAAATCTGTGCCATACTGTTCGGATAGTATACATTACAGATAAAAAAATCCCTTCACCGAAAACATCGATAAAGGGATATCCGTTTTTATATCCAAATATTTTTATATGCACAGCGTTCCTTAACCTCGAGGATATTCATCGCAACCTTTAATAATGCCCTGTCTGCCTATGATTTCAATGCCAGGCTCAAATTTTAAAAATGGAATTTTATGAATTCACAAAACTCACAAAACTCAAATCAAAGCCTTTTTTTGAAATAGTGCCCTACAGAACATTCACAAGGGTCACACACTGCTTTGTTCAGGCATGTCTTCTGGCTTTCGTATCTTCCTAATTGCCGAACCTTCCCAACCGGTATTAACCCTGCTTCTTTAAGAGGATGAGCAGTTTTACCGGTCAGTGGCTTTTTCGGTTTTCGTCCACGATTACAGCGGCGGGTCCGCCTCCGAATTTAACGGAGTTCCATTTTATGCTGAAAAGCACCTGAATGAGTATTTAAATATTTTGTATTAAGTGAAAAGTCAACTTAAAAGAATAAATTTTATATGAAAGAGCTCACTTTTGAATGAGTAACTGATGCTCTTTTTATGTTCGTCAAAATATCTGATTTTTTGAGGCACTGTAACGCAGTTCGGATCTGCCTCATGGCCGTTATAAAAAACAAGTGGGGCTGACCAATAT
>WFQS01000235.1 GCA_015486915.1 Desulfobacteraceae bacterium | reverse complement strand
CCGCTATACCTTTGTTAATTATTTCACAAGTATGCTTTTTGCTCACTGCAACAAGCAGAATATCATGGGGATTTCTGCCGCAGTTTTCGGCAATGGTTTTTATTTCATTCTTAACATTTAAATAATTTTCTTTAACATTCGTCACAGGTATCTTCCTCCTCCTGTTTTTATTGACTTAAACTGGGTTTATTTCATGTTTTAAACTACACATAAAATCCAGAATTCAGAATCCGGGTATTACAAAATATAAGGTGATTTCCCAGTGGGCTTCTTATCTTGAAATAATATTTTCTTTAATTAAAATTTCAACGACTTCACACACGGGCAGTCCCACAACGTTTGTATATGAGCCGTTTATACTTTTGACAATAAAAGTTCCAAAGCCCTGGATTGCATATGCCCCAGCCTTGTCAAAGGGCTCATCCGAATTAACATACCATTCTATCTCTTTTGCGGACAGTTTTTTAAATTTAACTTCTGTTTTTATGCTTTTCTTTATAATACGGCTGCTGTTTTTGCAACACAGAGCAAAGCCGGTATAGACCAGATGAACTCTATTGCTCAGCCTTTCAAGCATTTTGACCGCATGTTCTCTGGATTCAGGTTTTTCAAGTATTGTCCCGTCAATAACAACAATAGTATCAGCGCCGATAACCCATGCTTCTGGGTATTTCTCAGCAATATCCAATGCCTTTACTGCAGACAGTTTTTTGACATAATCTGAAGGTTTCTCCTTTGAAAAGTCTGATTCATTGATGCTGGAAGGTATTACAATAAAGTCAATACCAGCCTGTTCAAGAAGATCTTTTCTTCTTGGAGATTCAGAAGCAAGAATTATTTTTTTATTATTCATGTAACTGCCATACCTGATTATCAAACCCCGGAAAAATATTATTGTAAATTTGTCTGATATCTTTTATCAGAACCAATAGACTGTGGCAAGCTTGTAACTCTTTTTTGTATACCATAGTTTCCGACTGGCAGAGCTGTTTTAAAAATAACTTAGGATCGGAGATGAAATAAGTTGAACAGAAATAGTGCAGAATTCCTACCCCATATACAAGGCGCATTAAAGGTTGCATACTCAACGTATTCGACCTTTGATGCAACGAAGTAGATGGGATAGAAGACAAGCAATTTCGTTCAACTTATAAAATTTTCGATCCTTATACACCGGAGCATGATTTAAAGCATGTTTTTTAAAATAATTTTATAAATTGTTTTTTTATAACATTGGGTGCTAAAATGCATTTTGTCCGACGGTTAAGGGCGATCCAACGTGCATGCACCTGTTATTTGTGAGGATAGATATGGAATTCCAACAAGGGGATCTGAATGATTTAAGAAAAGCAAAAAAACTTCTTGAATATCCCGGCATTACTGCGAAAATTGCCGATTTAATTGGAACGCCAATTGAAAAAGGCTTTGAATTATTGCCGGATAACTGGCGGTTAAAAGTTTTTGGGATTACTCAGACAGCATTATCAAAGGCTGCAGATGCAGCTGTTTTTACAATGAATAATACTCCTGGTGATAATTCATCAAACAGCTGGCATAAATTTGCAGTAGCAGTAACAGGTGGTATAGGTGGATTTTTTGGTTTGTCAGCACTGTCAATAGAATTGCCTGTTTCAACAGCAATAATGCTGCGCTCCATAGCTGATATTGCAAGGAGTGAAGGAGAAAATATATTTTCAATTGAGTCTAAAATGGCATGCCTTGAAGTCTTCGCCTTAGGTGGACCTGGCAGCAGTGATGATGCAGCTGAATCCGGATATTTTGCAGTACGTGCTGCTCTGGCGCAATCAGTCTCACAAGCTGCTGAATATATAGCTGCAAAGGGTTTTACTGATGAAGGTGCACCTGCCCTTGTTCGATTAATTGTTCAAATTTCAGAGCGTTTCAGCATTCAGGTTTCGGAAAAAACCGCTGCCCAGGCAATTCCTGCAATAGGAGCAGCAGGTGGAGCAATTGTCAATACGATATTTATTGATCATTTTCAGGATATGGGCCGTGGTCATTTTATAGTACGACGTCTTGAAAGAAAATATGGTGTTGACATGGTTGAAAAGACTTACAGAAACATTTAACATAACCGGTTAACCGAGATGGTACGGATCTGCAATACCTGTAAGTATTCGTTGCCATGAAGATTAATTAATAGTAATATCCATGAATTAAAAAAATGATATTTAAGGAGATTGCTAATGTCAATGCAGGCCAAAAAAATATTTGCCATTGTGGATTATGATATTTGTAATCCTTTGAAGTGCAGCCCGGAGAGAGGAATTTGCGTCGCAGCCAGGGCATGTACACATAAAGTTTTTAAACAGATGGACGGTCCTTTTGAACAGCCCATGGTTTTTCAGGATATGTGCATGGGGTGTTGGGATTGTATTGAGGCCTGTCCTCTTGATGCCGTTAAAATTCACAAAATTGGAGGATAGAAAAACAGGTTTATTTTTATTTTTTAATTAGTGCCTTACCCCTTTCTGTAATAAAAAATAAGAAATTGAGCAGGCACACGGGTTGCAGGCATTGCTTGCTTTAGGGAGTATTCTAAAGGAGAAATGTAAATATTCGACCTTATAATGTAAATTTTGGACAGTGCTTTATATTCGCCTAATTGGGACTGTAAAAGCATACTAATGCTATTGTGAAGGCCAAAATAGGCGAAGATAAAAGTGCTGGCCGAATATTTACGGAGAAATAAAATGAAATTCAATGATATAAGAAAGATGGCCAAAGGCATGGGCATAAACACTTACAGGATGAAAAAAAAAGATATCATTCATGCAATACAAAGCAGAGAACATAACATTGAATGCTATGGCACTGACAGGGTAAAATCCTGCAGCGAAAAGACCTGTATATGGAGAGATGACTGCCTGAAATACTTTGAGCAGCTTTAAAGTATTAACCTGCCGGTAAGATTCTGGCATTTCAAAGCCGTAACATACTGAAATTATTAATAGTAATTTTAGTATTTTCGACTTTTTACGAGACCATCAGGCCTTAAGGTTTTAAAAAAATGATTGATTCTTCAACAGAATTGTATGGAGTTTTTGGAAATCCCGTTTCCCATTCATTAGGACCTTTAATGCATAATGCAGCTTTTGCTGCAAAAGGGATAAATGCAGTTTATCTGTCTTTTATGATTAATGATATCAAAAAAGGCATTGAATCAATAAAAGAACTTGGCATAAAGGGCGTGTCCATTACAATACCATTTAAGCAGAGCGTTATTCCTTTTCTTGATGAAATTGATAAATTTGCCAGCGAAATAGGTGCTGTAAACACTGTTGTAAACAATAATGGGATACTGACCGGTTTTAACACGGACAGTTATGGTGCCATTGAACCGTTGAAACAGAGATTGTCCATTGAAAAGAAGAAGGTATGTATTCTCGGTGCAGGAGGAGCTGCAAGAGCAGTTGCCTTTGGTATAAAGAAGGAAAAGGGTATGGTTTTTATTGGAAACAGGTCAGAGCAAAGGGGTAAAATTCTTGCTGAACAGACTGCAGGCAGGTTCATTGGCCTTGAAAATATAAGTGAAATTGATCCTGATATTATTATAAATACCACTCCGGTTGGAATGATACCCGATGTTAACAAAAGCCCGGTTCCGGCTGATCTGTTTAAAAAGCATATGACAGTTATGGATATTGTGTATAATCCTTTAAGGACAAAATTTATAAAGGATGCAGAGGCTGCCGGGTGTGCAGTTGTTGACGGACTTTCAATGTTTATAAATCAGGGAGCTGCGCAGTTTGAGCTTTTTACGGGACACAGGGCACCGGTACAGTTGATGCGCCGGAGGGTAGAGGATTACATCAATGAAAATCAAAGCTGAAATATTCAATGATGGTCAATCCTGTTTACAGCGGTAGTGGTAACAGCATTATTCAAGGCGGGCGATGCCCTCAGTCAATTTGATTCTCCCCAATTTCCTGTTTGTTTTGACAGGAATTTAAGCAGTAAGGAACTATAGTAAAATTTTAAGGAAATAACATAAAAGGTGAAATTAATAAAAACAAGGGACATTAAAGATGCCTCAATAAAAATCCCAGGCTCAAAAAGTATATCACACAGGGCCATGATCTGCGCCTGCCTGGCCAATGGCAGATCTTTAATTAAAAATATTCTGAAAAGTGATGACCTTTTTTATACCATTGCAGGCCTTGAAGAAATGGGGGCAGTGATAAAAGAAAAAGAGAATAATACTTTTGAAGTTTATGGATTTAATGGAAAACCCGGATTATGTGATAGAGAAATTTATCTTGGAAATTCCGGTACATCCATGAGGCTTCTTGCCGGAGTTGCTTCCCTTGGAGAATTAACTTATGTTCTTACGGGAGATGAGAGAATGTGTCAACGTCCCATGGGCGGCCTGATCAGTGCTTTGAAAATGGCTGGTATTGATGCAGATTCGATTCATGGGAATGATTG
>WFQS01000234.1 GCA_015486915.1 Desulfobacteraceae bacterium | reverse complement strand
TGTTTTGTTGCAGTATATGCAATTGCAAAATGACCGGGATGAAGGTTGTCTTTAACTGATATTGTGTGAGGAATATTTTTTATTTTAAAAAGGTATCTGCCATTTTTCATAAAGGGCTCAGGTATATCGAACTTCACATCATATGATGGTAATCCTGTTTTAAGGAAATTCATCCACCATGGTTCAATAATGATCTTAAACGGGTCTTCATCTTTTCTTACAAATTTGATGACTCCGGTTGTCATTAAAGGCGATTCTCCCAGAAGACTTCTTCCCTGCCATTGCATTTTATTTGAATATGTGATTTTAAGTTCTGAAACAAGTTCCTGAAAACCGATTTCGATATAGGATGAATCTGATTCATGGGAGGGTCCTTTTATCTTAAGTGGTAGGGCTCCAAGGACTTCAGCTACAGCCCTGTGGCGGTTGTTTCTACTTTGCCATAGAACTTTTTCCATGAGAGGAATTACCATGCAGGCAGGATGATGGTCTTTTTCTGTAACTGCCGTGAAGCAGCTCTGAACTTCGTTACTATGCCTCTCAACGGACATGGAAAGAGTATTTGTTATTTTGTCAGAAGTGAGCTCTTCTTTATAAATGTCAAGGATGTGTACAAGCGCTTCACACGCTTCTCTGTAAAGAAAAAAGGACTGTTTCTGGGATTCAAAACGCTTTGATTCAATAACACCTGCAAGGGCGCTGATAGTACGTTCAGTAACGGATTCAGGACAGGACATAATACCGTTGTAAAGTGATTTTACAGCCATATAGGTTCCCTGGAAATCAAATTCACCGCTGATCAGCCTTTTTTCGGTAAGTTCAATACTGCGATTTTTTGTTGAAGTTGTCATAAAAAATCTGGCAGGCTACTGGGATAGATTCTGTTCTATTATTTTCCCCGGCTTGATCTCAGGGATGTTGGGAACCTTTTTTTCGGCAGGTTGTTTTAAATCGATTTTGTTACCTGTCTTTGAAACAGAGGATTTGGAACCTGTTGCAGGCTTTAATCCGGCTTTTTCAGAAATGGATTTTATGGGTTTTGATTTATGGCCTGTGATGTTTTTTTTCTTTGTATTTTCAGTCCTCAGTTGCAAAATGAGATTATTAATCTTTTTGTTGTATTCTTTTTTCAGGTCTTCGAATTTTGTATTGAATTCTTTTTTCCCGATTTTTTCCTTTGAAATTATTTTTATCTGCTGGTCAATAAGCAGCATGTTTTTTCTAAGGCTTGAAATCGAAGAATTTAGATTCTTCAATCCTGAAATATTTTTTTTAATTGATTCCTGTGTACCGGCAATATCTTTTTTCAGGGATAATCCGATCTCTTTTATATTTTTTTCAAGTTTTTTATCAGCTTTATTCATCCTGGAAAGATTTTCTGCATTTGATTTTGACAAAGTATTAAGTTTCTTTTTAAGTATAGCAACGGATGACGTGATTTTTTTTATTTCATTTTTTATATAATTTTTATCAGCCTTAAGGGATGCAAGTTTTACCATATCGTTATTTAAACTGTCCGTTGCTTTTTTCATTTCAGGAAGTTTTATATCAAGCAGATGTTTCAGCTTGGCCTGGTCAACAATCATGGAATTAATTTTAGATTCAAGTGTGTCTGATATGGTTTTAACTTCTGTTTTTCCCGTAATATTGACTGTTGCAAGTTTTTCATTAATATCCATATAGGCAAAAAAAAGGGCGATTGCTATAAAACATGGAAGCAGAATACAAAAGATCGTTATTCTGTTTCCAAGTTTTTCAATCCTTATGGAATTTATCTCTTCCATATACATGGCCCCTTCAATATCGTCTTTGCTGTGTTTCTGATCAAGCACGGATGAATCCTCCAAAAAATTAATGTTTTCTTCAGCTGCAGGGTATGAAAATTATTCCCATTCAATGGTTCCGGGGGGTTTTGATGTGATATCAAACACTACCCTGTTGACCCCGTCCACCTCATTGATAATTCTATTGGAAATTACAGCAAGAAGATCGTGGGGAAGTCTTGCCCAGTCAGCAGTCATGGCATCTTTACTTGTAACGGCACGAATGGCAATACAATTGTCATATGTCCTTTTATCTCCCATCACCCCCACACTTTTAATGGGAAGAAGAACGGCAAACGACTGCCACAATTTTCTGTACAGCCCAGCATTCCTTATCTCGTCAAGCAGCAAAGCATCCGCATTCCTAAGTATTTCAAGGTGTTGTTCTGAAACAGCACCCATGATTCTTATGGCAAGGCCTGGACCCGGAAAAGGCTGGCGCCATACAAGGCTCTGGTTTAAACCCATTTCAGTGCCAAGTTTTCTCACCTCATCTTTGAAAAGAAATTTTAGCGGCTCAATAAGTTTTAAATTCATCTTTTCCGGAAGACCGCCTACATTGTGGTGGGATTTGATAATGGAGCTGGGGCCTCCAAATACCGATTTTGATTCAATAATATCCGGGTATAATGTCCCCTGGCCTAAAAATTCAGCACCTT
>WFQS01000233.1 GCA_015486915.1 Desulfobacteraceae bacterium | reverse complement strand
GTTATTCTTGGTAAACTTGATATCCAGGATGGCATGATTGCTATTCAAAAGGCTGATATTTCGTTAAGGCTTATGCTGAAGGTCAGAAGTAAGGTTATGGATGCCTATAAAGAAATAATTCATATGCAGATCTAAAAAATTTTAGGAACTATTGCCATGAATCCGGTTATTGAACAAATACAGCAAATTTTCAGAGGAATGCCTCTTTCCAGAAAAATTGCCATTGGAATTCTCATCCTTTTAATGGCCGCAGGTTTTACTGCAATGTTCATCTGGGCAAACAAAACAGAGTATAAGGCTGCTTATACGGAACTTACAGAGGACGACGCGGCAGATGTTGTTGCAAAAATCAAAGAGTTGAAAATTCCATATAAAATAAAGGGTGGCGGGAGTATTGTCATGGTTCCTGCATCCAAGGTGTATGATGTCAGGCTTGATCTTGCAAAAGACGGAATTCCAAAGGGCTCTGGTGTGGGGTATGAAATATTTGACAAAACAGATTTCGGGACCAGTGAATTTGTTCAGAAAATAAACAGAAAAAGGGCACTCCAGGGGGAGCTTGCAAGAACAATAAGCGCATTTGATGAGGTTAAAAATGCCAAGGTTATGATTGTCCTTCCCAAAGACTCTGTATTTGTGGAGGAGACAAAATTGCCTTCCGCTTCCATCCTGCTGGAGTTAAAAAATGATATTGATGAGGAAAAAGTTGCCGCCATTGCCCATCTTGTTGCAAGTTCAATTCAGGATTTGACTCCAAAAAGGATTACAATAGTTGATACGGCGGGTCGAATTTTATTTGAAGGTAAATCTGAAGCGGAAAAGGCAAGGATTAAAGCTAAAAACCTTGCCGATGCCCAGTATAACTACAAAGTCAGGTTTGAAGCAAATCTGGCAGATCGTATCCAGACAATGCTTGAGAGAATTGTCGGCAAAGATAAAGCCATTGTCCGTGTCACGGCTGAGATGGATTTCAGTACCAATAATGTGAATGAAGAAATATATGACCCCTTAGAAAGGGAAACAAAATTTATACGAAGTGAAAAGAATCTTGCTGAAATATCATCCACCCCTGTTCAGCAGCAGGGCACTCCTTCAAGTGTTAATCCTGTTGTTCCTGCCGGAGGCAAGGCAGGTTCAAACGGTATGCAGAAAGTAAATAAGAAGAACGATACCATAAATTATGAATTGAGTCGAAGAACAAGCAATACGGTAAAGCCCATGGCGGTTCTTTCAAGGCTTTCCGTTGCTGCGGTTGTTGATGGGGATTATCAGTATAAAACAGATAAAGACGGAAACCGTGTTAGAACATATGTGCCAAGATCAAAGGCTGAGATGCAGCAGTTCAGCGATCTAGTTACTAAAGCCATGGGCTATGATCAGGCACGTCAGGATCAGGTGTCCATGGAATGTTTTCCTTTTGCATCCATTGGAGAGATTGGAAAACCAGAAGAAAAACTTACCGGATGGCGTATGGTTCAGAAGGAGTATGGCCGGACAATTGCCAATATTCTGCTTGTACTTCTTGTGTTTTTATTTGTAATCATGCCGATAATGAAGACTGTTAAAGGTATTAAATCAAGTTCTGAGCAGGCAGCTTTGCCAGGACCGGAAGAACCCGGTTTAATTGAGGGTAAAGAGGAGGAACCTGATTTTACAGATATGAGTGCAGCTGAACAAAGTGAACTTTTAGATTCAATGCCTGTAAAAGAGAAAGAAGAATTTATTAAAAATATGTCCCATGCCGAGAGAACGTCTTACCTTGCTAACCTTGGACCTTCCCAGAAAGCTGCATATTATGCAGAGAAAGATATTGAAAAAACAGCTAATATAATAAAGGGCTGGCTAAGCGAAGTTGCGCAGGAGGAGGAGGATTAATAATGGCTGAAATTTCAGATCCTGAAAAAATGACCGGTGCACAGAAAGCCGCCGTGTTTCTTATGTCCATGGGTGAGGAGTATACATCAAAGGTTATTGAAAAATTAAATGATGATGAAATTAAGGATATGGCCTTTGAAATGTCGAAAATTGATTTTATAACTTCTGAGATGTTAAATTTTGTTTCAGAAGATTTTGTTTCAAGGTTTGAAGGTGAAACTAAAATGGTTGTTGAAGGCGGGTCCTTTATTAAAAATGTAGTTTCAAACACCCTTAAAGGAAATAAGGCGGAAGCTGTTTTTAAAGACGTTGAAAACAGGCAGAGAGCTTTGCCCTTTGTGTGGAGCCGTGATGTCAACATAGGCACCCTTGCAGGATATATTGAGGGTGAACATCCCCAGACCGTTGCAATGATTCTTGCCAATATGCCCTCGGATATTGCATCTGAAATTCTAATGGCTGTGCCCGATGAAAAAAAGGGAGATATAGCCTTGCGCATTGCAAAACTCGGCCAGATATCAGATGATGTTGTAATGGATGTTGATAAGGCCCTGAAAAACGAGTTGAGCGGTGCAGTCGGCCCCGGAGGCAAGGCCGGCGGAGTCAGTGTGCTTGTTGATATTATTAATGGTGTTGATAAATCAACAGAAGATATTGTCATGGAGAAAGTTGAAGAAGACAGTGCTGAAATGGCCAATGATATCAGGAAGATGATGTTTGTTTTTGAGGATATGGCAGGAATAGATGACCGGGCCATGAGGGAAATATTGAAAAAGGTTGAAGGTCAGCAGTTGACCTATGCACTTAAGACTGCAAGCGATGAAATGAAAGATAAAATATTCTCCAATCTGTCCCAGAGGGCAGGTGAGATGCTTAAAGATGATCTTGACAGTATGGGTCCTGTACGTCTTGCTGAAGTTGAGGAAGCCCAGCAGGCAATAGTTCGTGCAGCCAAGGAACTTGAGGCAGATGGAACGATCGTTCTTGGAGGTAAAGGGAAAGATGATGTCCTTGTCTGATAAAGAAAAACAAAATACCACAGATTCAGATGAATGGAAACCACTTGACCTGAATTCCATACAGCATATTGATGATGAAAGATTTCTTAAAAAGGAAAAAGACAAACCTGATTATAATATTTTTAAGTTGATTTATGAGAATTCTAAGATTAGTGAACAGGATTCTTTTAAAATTCTTTACAAAGCCGATGTAAAATTTATTGATTCTAAGTCTGATGAGTCCCATGATTTCAAAGAACTTTTCCAGGGAGATGCTGAAAAAATAAATCCTGTAAATAAAGGTGGTTTCCGGCACACTGAAGATTTGGGCATGGAGAATAAAACAGAATTTCATGAAGGCTCCCAAGGCCGGGACGATGTCAATGGTATGGCAGATCCGGATTCTGCCGCTGGACATTTTAAAGATGAATCAGGTACTTTTAAACCGGATTCAGTAGTGAAAACCGGAACGGATAATTTGCCTAATCAGGATTCAGGCCAGAATAAGGAAAATGATTCTGCCCCTGATTCCGGTATGGGAGGGGGGCGAAAAGGATATGAAAAAGGCTTTAGTGAGGGCTTTGAAAAGGGGAAAGAGGATGGCCTGAACCAGGGCAGAGCAAAAGGCGAAGAACAGGGATATGCAGAAGGATTTGCAAAGGGTGAAAAAGAGGCAAAACAGGCCTGCGATGCCAGAGCAGAAGAAATTCTGTCATCACTGAAAGATATTTTCATGAAAACCAATGATGCCTGGGAAGAACTTGTAAAAAAATATGAAAATCAGATCATCTCACTTGTGTGCAGAATAGCTGAAAAAGTTGTGCTTGCAAAGGTTGCCGTTGATGATCAAATC
>WFQS01000232.1 GCA_015486915.1 Desulfobacteraceae bacterium | reverse complement strand
TTGCAATTATGGCAGGTTCCGGAGTAGGCAAAAGTGTTTTGATGGCAATGATAACAAAACACACCTCGGCAGATGTCACTGTTATAGGCCTCATAGGAGAGAGGGGCAGGGAAGTTAAGGACTTTGTAACTGAAACCCTTGGAGAAGAGGGTCTTAAAAGATCTGTTGTGGTTGCGGCAACCTCTGATTCTCCCCCACTTGTCAGGATCAGGGGAGCCTATCTTGCAACCACCATTGCCGAGTATTTCAGGGATCAGGGTAAAAATGTACTTTTAATTATTGATTCCATTACCCGTTTTGCAATGTCTTCAAGGGATGTGGGCCTTGCTGCAGGGGAACCTCCTACATCCCGGGGATATACGCCATCCTTTTTCGTGCAGATTCCCATTCTTCTTGAGCGTGCCGGATATATTGAGAACAGCGGTTCCATAACCGGAATATACACAGTTCTTGTGGAGGGAGATGATTTAAATGATCCCGTGGGTGATACAGTACGTTCCATTGTTGACGGTCATATTGTACTGTCAAGGGATCTTGCCAATAAAGGCCATTATCCTGCAATAGATGTGCTTGCAAGTGTATCAAGGGTGATGAGGGATGTGACTTCCAAGGAGCATGTTAAATTAAGGGATAAAGCCATTGATATTATTGCAGCATACAGGGGTGCTGAAGACATGATTTCCATAGGAGCATATGTGGATGGATCTGATCCGAAAATAGATCAGGCAAAAAAAATTATGCCTGCCATTGAACGGTTTCTTAAACAGGATATCGAGAAGAGAGTTCCCCTTGATATGGGAGTATCCGAGCTTGCAGAAATTTTTGGAACCGATGCACTTGGATAAAGAAGGGCAGTCCAGATCTGCCCCATGGCCGTTATTAAGAAGATTTTGAAATAAAAGTCTAAAAATGAAAAAATTTTTATTTAAACTTCAGCCCCTTTTGAAATACAGGAAGTATCTTGAGCATCTTGCAAAACAGGAAACTGCAAAGGCTTATAAGGATGTAAAGGATTGTGAAAGAACCATTGAAGATTTTAAGAAAATTTATGCAGAAAAAGCAGATGAACTTGATAAACAGGCATCTATCGGGATAAGCGCCCTGGATTTCAGATACAGCCGTGATTTTCTTGATTCAATTGAAAATGATATTAAAGCAGAAATATCAAGGCTTGTACAATTTAAAACAATACTTTTAGACAGGCAGAAAAAACTTACAGAGAAAAGCGTTGATAAAAAGGTTATCGAAAGACTTAAACAGAAACAGGAAAATGATTATATGGATGCATTTCGCAAAAATGAACAGAAAGAAGCTGATGAAATTGCATCCCTTAAAAAAGCAAGACAGATAAGGGAATCCGCATTATGAATAAAAAATATTTTTTAAATAAAAAATTTCTGATTCTTTTTGTTGTTTTTTTACTGATTCTGCTTGTTCCCATGAAGTTCTATTTTATTGATATCCATAAATCAGGCCTTTCCATTATGGATATGAATTCTGCCATTGCAAAGGATAAAAAAGATAAAAAGGACAACAATAAATCAAAGTCAGAAAAGGATAAAAAACAGGAGAAAGGGCAAAACAATAAAGATAATAAAACAGAGAAAAAGCCCTGTCCGGAGTGTCCGAAGTGCCCTGATCCTGCAAAGGTTGTTTTTAAGGGACTTGAAAAGAGGAAAGCTGCCATTGCAAAGGCAGAAGACAGAATTAAAAAGGAAACAAAAGAGCTTAACAAGCTCAAGGATCAACTTGATGATAAAATTGACAGAATTTCAAAACTTAAAAAGCAGATTGAAACCGATCTTGCCGATTTAAACAGAAAAAAGACAGCGGCAGAACAGCAGAAACAGGCTGCATTTGAGGCAAAAATGGACAGGCTTGTGAAAATGTATTCAGGGATGAAACCCAAAAATGCCGCAAAAATTGTTGATAAGCTTGATCTTGAAGTTGCCAAAAGGATATTTTCCCGTATGCGCGAAACATCTGCCGCCCAGATACTTGCCTATGTTGACAGTGAAAAAGCTGCTAAGATAAGTGAACGTATAGCATATAAAAGAAAATAAGTCTTTCCATTTATTCTCCTTTGCCATGGCTCGTTTTAGTGGTAATTATTTCCCCCCTTTATATTTTTCATTGGGCAATAAATTCTTCATACCTTATTTTTTAAAGTTTGTATCCTGATTTATAGATTATAACCAACTGTATTTACAGCAATTAATAATTTTTATTTTGTGATGGCACAATCATTGCTTTTGATAATATCAAAATTAAATATTATCAGTGTTTTTATATTTTAATAAAGGTGAGGTAATGATTTTTGACTTCATGAGCCCCAATTGCTTGTCTCAAAATAACATGGCTGCCATATCCGGGAAAAGTGGTATGGATGTTGTCAAAGCAAATGACAATTCCCAGGTCATAAATAAATTTTCTGAAAAATTAAGTAAGCTCCTTGATAACCGAAAGGCAGGGGGAAACTCTAAGATTGCAGCGACTTGTAACAAAACCTGCAGTCAGGAACCTGAATCTGATTTTGACAAACTGATGGGCTCACTTGCGAAAAAGATCAAAAATGCAAAGGGTAATGATTTTATTAACTATTTAAAAACATATCTTTTTTTATCGGGTAATAAATCAGAGGGGATCAGCTTAAACGGGCAATCCCTGAAAGATTTTGAAAAACTTCTTGTTCAGGCGGGGTTTGATAAAAGTAAGGTCGATGATTTTATCAAACAACTGCAGTTGAAGTCAAAGGATGGAAAGGTTAATCTTGCCGATCTATTTAAAGGCCTGTCAAAATTCAAAAACGTTCATTTTAAGTATGCCAAAAAGGACAAACATGATGATCCCAGCCTGCTTGCCATATCCGCACTGCCTTTTATTGAATCCATCATGTCATCACTTGGAATACCCAAAGACCTGTCCGTTAAAATCATTACAGATGCAAAAAAAGAAGGAAAGGGAATAACCCTTGATACTTTAATTGATGGTTTGCAGAAGCTGAGTAAAAAATCTTTTTTATCGGGTATGGATTTTAAAATCGATTCCAACAATAAAAATTTTACTGAAATACTGAAACAGATGGGTTTTCCAATAGTAAAGTCAGGTACAGCAGGGGATATGACAGGAAAGAAGCAATTTTCTCTTAAAGTTTCAAATAATACCCCGGATTTGTTGCAGAATAAAGAAGGTATGACAGGAAAGAAGCAATTTTCTCTTAAAGTTTCAAATAATACCCCGGATCTGTTGCAGAATAAAGAAGGTATGACAGGAAAGAAGCAATTTTCTCTTAAAGACTTTCTTGCCGGGCTGGAACAGATGAGAAAAAACCATGTGGTTAAAGGTAAACTTAATACCGAATTTAATACTGAACGTAGTGCAGAACAAAGTACAGAACATAGTGTTGAATATAGTAGTACTCCAGGC
>WFQS01000231.1 GCA_015486915.1 Desulfobacteraceae bacterium | reverse complement strand
GCTCTTTTCCCCGGAGCAATGGCGCCTGTATTTTTTAAATTAAAATATTCAGCAGGATTCACTGTGGCCATCTGAATTGCCCTGACAGGGTCAAGGCCTGATCTCACGGCTTTTCTTATACTGTGATCAATATGGCCATGATTAAGAATATCCCCCGGATGTCTGTCATCGGTACACCACATCATACGGCGCCAGGTCTGGTCATTGACCGCGGGAAGAATAGCAGAAAGATTTTTTGCGCAGGTTCCCTCCCTGATCATTATATGCATTCCAAGGCTTATTTTTTCCATGGCTTCTGCGGCATTTGTGCATTCATGGTCACTTAAAATGCCGGCAGCAGCATAGGCAGAAAGTTTTTTCCCGGTTAACCCCGGAGCATGTCCATCCACGGGTTTTCCGGCTTTCAGGCACGCTTTGATTTTTGCCATGACATCGGGGTCCGTAAAAATAACTCCTGGATAGTTCATCATTTCAGCAAGAGCGATAATTTTTTCATTGTTGAGCATGAATTTTGTTTTTTCTGGATCAAATACGGCACCTGATGTTTCCATGGAAGTTGCCGGAACACAGGAAGGAAAAGCAAAAAGGATATTCATATCCTGGGTTTCCGCCGACTTGATCATGAATTTTATTCCATCAAGTCCTGAAACATTTGCAATTTCATGGGGATCGGCAATGACGCTTGTCGTGCCTAAAGGCAGGATTGATTTTGCAAATTGGGCAGGGGTCACCATGGAACTTTCAATGTGAACATGGGCATCAATAAATCCCGGGGCCATGTATTTTCCGTTAAGATCAACGGTCTTTTCAGCTTTGTAATCACCTGATCCGCAGAAATATCCGTTTTTTACAGCTATTTCTGTCTGCTGGATTTCTCCTGTAAAAACATTGATCACTTTCACATTGGTGAAAAGTGTATCCGCTGTTATCCTGCCAGCAGAAGCGTTTATTTTTTCTTCAATATCCATGGTATCCGCCTTTTTTTAACGGGTCCCGTATTTTTCAAGGTAAGCATCTATTTTTTCAATCATGGCGCTGTCAATGATGATTTTATTGTTAATTTTTCTGTTAAAAAGAAAATTTTTGATATCAAGGATGGTTACAATGGAAAAAATGGGGATGCCAAGGTTTTCGGCAACTTCTCTTAAGGCATTTTTGTCAGTGCTTCCCTTTTCTTTGCGATCAACACTGATCACGATGCCTTTGACTTTGGGATTATTGCATGTTTCAAGCACTTCTAAGGATTCCCTGATCGCTTTGCCCGAGGTTATAACATCATCCACTATGATAAGAGTGGTCTCTGAATTTACGGGCATGCCGACAATTCTGCTTTTATCAGCATATGTTTTTGCTTCTTTCCGGTTAAACACATATCCCTTGTCAATTCCCATTTCAGATAAAGCCATGACCGATGAAATACTCAAGGGGATTCCTTTATAGGCAGGCCCGTAAATTCCGTCGAAATCAGATCCAAAATGTTCCTGCACCGCCCTGGCATAATAGGTGCCTAATTTTTTAATTTTTTTTCCCGTATCAAACATTCCCGTATTGATAAAATAGGGGGCAATCCTGCCGCTTTTTAATTGAAACTCGCCGAATTTCAATGCATCGCATAAAACAAGAAACTCAATAAATTCTTCTTTGTATGTCATTGTTTTTTTCCTTATATTGTGGGCGGATATGAAATCCGCCCGTACATGTTTTTTAAAACCGTCTCATGGCAGTTACATTGTAAGCCAAATGGCTACACTTTTAAATGAAAAACAGGTCAAATCATCTTTAAAAATAAAAGTTTCAGTGCTGTCTTGTGTATAAAGGTGATTTACGGTTCCTGTATGAATTTTTTCATACATTAACTGGAGCGCCATGAAACAAATTGATTCATGTCAACCGCTTTTCCCGACTTTAAAAGAGCTGTCCTGTTGAAATCCGCCATGGAACGGAGTTTATCTGATCCAAACACCGGACCGTCCCTGCAGACCAGTCTGTCACCGCATACACAGGCCCCGCAGACTCCGAACCCGCAGCGCATATACCTTTCAAGGGAGACCTGGCATGGAATACCATTGGACTCACAGATTTGAAAAACCCTGTACATCATGATTTCAGGGCCGCAGGCATAAACCATGTCAAACGCTCCGGTATTACCGGTTTTTTCTGCCTGTTGATTTCTCCCTGCTTTTCCTTCCTGCACTGTTAACCTGGTATTTCCAGCATTTCCAGTATTTCCGGTAATTTCAGCATTTTTACCGCTGTTTTTTATTTTCCTTGATTGAATTTCTTTTTCCAGAAGATCCGTTACAAATCCCTTATGACCTTTACTGCCGTCGTCAGTACAGTAATGACGGCCTGTTTTAAATCTTCCAGGGTAAAGCAGGAACTCTTTAGACCTTGCTCCGTGTATGAAGAAAGTGCTGTCATCGAGTTTTTCCACAAGGGTTGCAAGGGGTGCGATGCCGCATCCGCCGGCAATGACAGCTACAGAAAAAGAAGATGGTACAATGTCAAATCCTGTTCCAAAAGGCCCTCTGATACCGACAAGATCCCCTTTTTCAAGACTTATGGCTTTTTTTGAAAATATGCCTTTGGCTTCAATGGTAATTCCAAATTTATTTTTTGAATTATGGGAAATTGTATAGGGCTTTTCATCAATTCCCGGAATCCAGACCATTATGAACTGTCCGGGCCGGAAATCAAGGTTATATTCGAAAAACAGGGTGGCAAACCCCGGACAATTTATCTGTTTTTCCAATATTTTAAGCATTAGATGGCGTTTTTCAAATTTTTCTGGCTTCAATTTTCCCGGTTTTTCAGAAATTTTAACAGATGTCATTTTACCTCTCCGGTTTTACTGACTGACATTTTCCCTCTTATTTCTTATTTCTTATCTCTTGTTTCCTGTCTCTTATATCTTATATCTTATCTCTTGTCTTTTGTCTCTTGTTCCCTGTATCCTGTATCTTGTATCTTGTATCTTGTTTCTTGTGTGCCGCTCCTTTGATGTCATCAATGGTGCAGTCATGGTCATCAAGCCATTGCTTTAATTCCCGGTTAACTTTGCTGAACACTTCAATACCGCGGGATTTAACTGCAGAACCAATGCCCACAAGGCTGGCACCGGCCATTATTATCTCAACTGCATCTTTTCCCGTGGAAATACCGCCAAGACCGATGACAGGAATGGAAACAGCCTTGAAAATATCAT
>WFQS01000230.1 GCA_015486915.1 Desulfobacteraceae bacterium | reverse complement strand
GTACTCCTTTTAATATTTTTTATTCTTGCTCTTTTTTATTATAATCTTTTAATGAATGAAAAAATTGTCAAAAAAAGAAATCAAATAAAATCTGTTAAAAATCAGATCGTATTGTACAAAAAAAAGGTTCATAAGGTCAGCGGTATAAAGAAAAAATTAAAGATCATGCAGCAAAAATTTGATATTATCAAGAGCCTGCAGGCTAAAAGAAGAGAACCCGTAGAACTTCTTGATAAAATGACCGGCATTATTGTCCCGAAAAGGATGTGGCTTACAAGTCTTAAGACAGATAATAAAAGTGTAAAGATTACAGGTATTGCATTTGATAATAAAACTGTTGCTGATTTTATGACACGGCTTGAAGTCTCCTCTCTTTTTTCTAATGTTGATTTAAAGAATATAAGAATGAAAAAGATTGATAAAACTGTTCAGATGAAGGCTTTTGAGGTTCTCTGCAGAAAGCCGGTTGTAAAAAACAATAAATCCATAAAAAAAGTGAAAAAATGAAACAGGAACGAAAACAAAGTTTTTTTAATAAATTCCTGATAAAAACAGCGCCTTTTTTTGAGAAAGTGGGTTCTCTTTCAAAACTTAAGAGAGTGCTTATCTGTATAATCACCATTGCTGTTATTTTATCTGTTTATGCCTATTTTATTTATATGCCTAAAAAGAATGAGATCGTAAGGTTGAATAGAGAATATTCATCCCAGAAGCAAAAACTGAATACATACAGAAAAATGGCTTCCAATCTTGCAAAATATGAAAAAAAGATGGCTGCATTTCAAATCCGTTTTAACCTTGCAGTCAAGGCTCTTCCTGATAGAAAAGAGATCCCTTCCCTTCTTAAGGCTGTTTCAAAAGCAGGAATTGATGCCGGACTTGTTTTTACTCTTTTTAAACCTGGGAATGAAGTGGCAAAGGGCTTTTATGCAGAGATTCCCGTTAAAATTAAAATTATCGGTGGTTATCACCAACTGGCGCATTTTTTTGACCAGGTGTCCAGATTGTATAGAGTTGTAACAATTAGAAATATCAATATAAAAGGGAAGAAAAATTCCAAAGACCTTGCAGTTTCATGTACTGCTGTTACATATAAGTTTGTCAAACAAAAGCCTAAAAAGAAAAAAGGAAAAAGAAAGAGATAAATTATGTTTAATGGGTCTTTTTATATGAAAAAGCTTACTTCCGGCAAAGTAGCAAATACTCTTTTATGTCCGTTGAGAGCCAACGCAGCACAGTTCAGTCTGGCCTCAAGGCCGTTATATGAAATAGCGCGCAAATTTAATGCGTTTTTTTCTATAGTTGTTTTTATTCTCCTTCCTGTTTGTCTTTTTTTCCCGGCATGCAAAGAAAACACCGCAAAAAAAGCTCCAGCTAAATCACTTATCGTTTACGGAAAAATTCCTGCTGAACATGGAAAAACAACCAAAGTATTAAAAAAACAGAAAAAACCGGTAAATAAAACAGCAAAAATATTGAGCAATGGTAAAAAGAAAACTCATGTCACTTCCATTGGGAAGCAGACCGGGCTTAAATCAGTTAAAAAACAAAACTTTTATACTTCCGAGGGTAAGGTGGATCCTTTTGCGTCACTCATAAGCAATAATCATAAAAAAGCATCCATAAATTCAAGTGTACAGACAAAACCAAGGCGTATTCTTACTCCGCTTGAAAAATTTGACTTCAGTCAGATAAAACTTGTTGCAGTTGTAACGGCTGCATCCGGAAATATCGCAATGGTTGAGGATTCCACACGCAAGGGCTATACAATCAGAATCGGGACATATATAGGTAGAAATGGTGGCAAAGTGGTAAAGATTGAAAATGACAGAGTTATTGTCAGGGAGAAGGTAAAGAATTTTAAGGGTGAGTCTGTTATACGTTCCGAGGTGTTGAAATTGAATAAACCGGATAATGAGGATTGATGATATGTTTCATTTTTTAATAAAACAAAGAACACCGGCATATAAATCCACATATATAATTATATGTCTTTTGGTTATCTCGTTTCTTCTTTCAGGATGTGTGAGTGTACAGGGAGACCACGCTTCAAAAAATATCAAACCTGCTGATATAAAGGAGCAGGGGAGGGCTGAAAAAAATATTGCAAGGAAAATTAAATCAATTGATATCCTGCCCGGTCCTGACAGAATTGAAGTGCTGATTAAAGGTAATGAAAAATTAACTTATACTTCTGTTAAGCAGTCTTTTCCCCTTGGAATAACAATTTATCTGCCGGAAACGGGAATTGATGACTGCAGTGTGGGTAACCTACCTGAACAGGAAAGTATCAGTTCCATTGCAGTTTCCTATGCAGGCAGAGAAAAAATTAACGCAAAAGTTGTTATACTTTTAAAACAGAACCTTGATTATGAAGTTAGTACTGAAAATTCTGACCTTAAAATTATGGTTTACAATAAAATTGTTAATGTTAGTGAAAAACAGCAATTTAATGGGCAGAGTACAGAAAATCATGTGAATGTTATTGAAGATCAAAAAGAGGAATCTCATGGTTCAAGTCCTGTTGATATTTCCGGTGCCCGCTCGAGGTTAACGGGTATAGCTTTTACTGCAAAGGAGGACGGAGGGTCAGAGATAAGTATTAAGACATCTGTTCCCGTGAAATATGATATTTTCAGAGAAAAAAATAAAAATAAATTGATCTTAAATCTTTATAATACTGACATTCCAAAATATCGGCAGCGTCCATTTCTTACAGAGTATTTCAGATCGGCTGTAAACAGGATACTTCCTGTTCAGAGGAAAAAAGGAGAGAAAAGTTCCCATATAATCATTGAAATGCGTGAGGCTGTTCCATATCGTATTGCAAGGAACAGCGACGGCCTTTTATTGTCATTTGATCCGTCCTCCATTTCTCCTCTTAAGTTCACCAAAGCAGAAAAAATATTCAAAAACGGTAATGCCGGGCAGAAGCCTGTGAAGCTGTCAAAAACCAGTAATGCTTTTAACGGGACCAATGGTGAATCTCAGGATGAAAAGAGTGTAGAACAAAATCAAGAGAATCTTTTCCAGCATAAGAAAGTCTATACAGGGGAGAAAATCAGGGTTGATTTTTTCGAAACCGATATTAAAAATGTTTTTAGAATCATCGCAGGTGTCAGTCAGAAGAATCTTGCTGTGGATAAAGATGTGACAGGTAATGTAACCCTTTCCCTTGATAAGCCGGTACCCTGGGATCAGGTCCTTGATCTTGTATTGAAAATGAACAACCTTGGTATGGTGGAAGAAGGCTCCATTATACGTATTGCCACCCGTAAAACCTTAAAGCAGGAAGAGGCGTTTAAACAGGCTGAGTTTGAGGCCCGCAAGCATGAGCTTGATCAGAAAAAAAGTCTGGAGCCGCTTGTGACAGAGTATATTCCCATTAATTACTCAAATGCCAAATCAGATATAGAACCCCACCTTAAAAAAATTTTAACTCCAAAAAGGGGGCTCTTAAGTGTTGATTCCAGGACAAACATGATAATTATGACCGATGTAAAGGCAAAGATTGACCAGGCAAAGGAAATAATAAACAAGCTTGACAAGGTGACCCCCCAGATAATGATAGCTGCAAGGATCGTTGAGGTTAGCAAAAATTTTTCAAAACTGCTTGGTATAGACTGGTCATTGGCAAGTAAGACCAAAGACAGTGGTGCAAGGGTGTTCGGTGGTGGCACCGATGGAGCCGGCGGAAACTACGGATTCGATCTTGCCATGAATTATCCTGTTGCAAGCACTTCATCCATCGGGTATTCATTCAGCCATATTACAGGAACACCTTTTGTTCTTGACGCAACTCTCAGTGCATCTGAAGTCAAGGGAGATGTGAAGATCATTTCTTCTCCAAAAATTCTTACCCTTGATAATAAAAAAGCGAAAATTAAGCAGGGCCTGCAGTATCCCTACCTTGAAAGGGATAACAGCGGGGG
>WFQS01000229.1 GCA_015486915.1 Desulfobacteraceae bacterium | reverse complement strand
TTTGCTTCCTGAACATCTTCAATGGTCAAAGTGTTGTGATAGGGACAGAATCCCTTCCAGAGATGTATTTTCACATCTGTCTTTGATGCTGCATATTGGGCGAGATTCTTATCCGGAGTCATGAGAACCTCCTTTGCACCGGTGCTTTTAACCACATCGATCACATTTGCAGAGGTACAGCAGATATCTGAAAGCGCTTTTACCGCTGCCGTTGAATTAACATAGGTAATAACCGGAATATTGCCGAGCCTTTGTTTCTCTTTTTTCAATGCCCCGGGAGTTACCATATCAGCCATTGGACATCCCGCGTCCTGTACAGGCAGAAGTATGGTTTTACCGGGACATAGAATAGATGCAGTCTCAGCCATGAATCTCACCCCGCAGAAAACAATTATTTCTGCATCGGTTTTAGAGGCTTTTATGCTGAGCTCAAGTGAATCACCGCACAGGTCAGCTATATCCTGAATTTCAGGAGGCTGATAATTATGTGCAAGGATCACAGCATTTTTTTCTTTGACAAGTTGTTTAATTTTTTCTTTCATAATATTTCTCACATTATAATATTTGTTTTAAAGGGACAAATCCCGGCCAATTAAACTCCACACCATGGTTTACCTGTTCATAAAAATAATATCTGTTCCCGGGGGGATAATGAATTCAAACAGAGAATCATCAAGTTTTGTAAATTTAATATCATTGAACTGCAGTTCTGTTGTATCTCCGTAAATATTAGTAGTTATGATTCTGTTGATCTCATAATTATCCCTTGAAATTCTTATACGAATGGATGCAACATCAGGGATCTTTTTTTTTGGAATCATTAGCAGATCAATAAATGAATAGTCAGTTTTTTCAATACTCAACCTGTAAAATTTTCTCATCATGGAAATATCAGACAAAAAGGCTCCGCCTGATCCTGTAATAAAAAAATTTTCAGATTTTCCTTTTACCACCTGATTTTCTCCAGGTCTGTATATCCACAGATGATCTCCGTCCGTAATAATTTCGTTCTTTTCAGGAGACTGGTATTCCCATCTCATACTGCCGGGGTACCTGAAAAATGCCTTTCCATAGGCTTTATCAACCACATTAATGGCCTTTAAGGTTGAAATCTGTGTAAAATTAACAGAAAAATCCCTGTTTGAATATTTTTTTTCTATTCTGTTCAATAATTTCTTAGGCACAATCTCTTTTCTGCCTGACTCTGCACGGCACAGGCAGCAGGTATATCCGGCAAAAGAAACAATCACAAAACAAAAGACAAGGGCAATGTGAATTTGAGATCGAAAAACAGAGCGGGTATTTTGAATTATTTTTTTATATGAGCAGTTTTTCAATATCTTTTCTCCGGTCTTCTCCGTAAATTCTTCTAAGTTTTGGTTTTTCTATCTTACCCGTTGCATTTCTCGGCACATCTGCAAATATTATTTTTCTTAAACGCTTGTACCGTGGAAGGCCTTTCCCGAATTCAATAACCTCTTTTTCTGAAAGCTTCATTCCGGGTTTTACGGAAATTATACCTGCTGAAATCTCGCCAAGACGTTCATCGGGAATACCAATTACAGCTATGTCATGGATTTTACTGTTGTTCATGAAAAAATTTTCTATTTCAACGGGGAAAATATTTTCACCTCCGCAGATTATCACGTCTTTTTTCCTGTCCACAAGCCAAATAAACCCTGCAAGATCATATCTTGCAATATCACCGGTATAAAGCCAGCCATTTTTTATTGTTTTCTCTGTTGCTTCAGGATTTTTATAATACTCCTTCATCACACCGGGTCCTTTTACAATAAGTTCCCCGCTTTCTCCACCTGGCAGCAGTTTGCCGGCTTTATTTACAATGCGGCATTCCCAGTCAAAACCCGGGACTCCTATTGCCCCTACCCTGTCAGAATTTTCCATTCCAAGGTGAACACATCCGGGACCTGTACATTCCGTAAGTCCATAATTTGTGTCATATTCATGGTTTGGAAAACATAGTTTCCATTCCCTGATAAGGCTCGGAGGAACCGGCTGTGCTCCTATATGCATCAGGCGCCATTGGGAAAGTTCATATTCCTTCAGGTTAAGTT
>WFQS01000228.1 GCA_015486915.1 Desulfobacteraceae bacterium | reverse complement strand
TTTCATATAACTGCCATGAGGCAGATCTGAACTGCGTTACAGTGCCTCACAACGAACATAAAAAGAGCATCAGTTGCTTTGTAAAAAATGAGCTATTTCTTATAAAAACCGGCATGAGGTTAAGCTGAATTTCCTGGGGTAAAATTTTTTCATGAATATCGATCGATCTCATGGCTGTTTTACATCAAAATATTTTTACATCATAAATTTTTATAAATTGGTTGACATGATGTGAATAATAAGAGAAAAAGCAAAGATCATAATGTGTTTTTGTTTATCAGCTTGTTTATAAAAGACTGCTGTAAAACATTTAAATCGTAAATATTTTTTTAAATTAAGTTAATGAGCTTAAATTTTAATATCATATGGAGGATGTTACACCATGGGTGAAGCAGCTGTTAAAATTAGTGGTGAGAAAAAAAGTATTTTTAAAGACAAGGTAATGGAACTTCTGCCGGATGGCGGGAATCTTAATGCCTGTCTTACATGCGGGGCATGTGCATCGGGCTGTCCAGCTACGGGACTTGAGGGAATGGACCCGAGAAAGTTTTTAAGGATGGCGGCCCTTGGAATGGATGATGAACTTTTAAGTTCAAACTGGGCATGGATGTGTTCAATGTGCCAGAGATGTGTGCATGTATGTCCCATGGAAATAAATATACCTGCTCTTGTCTATAATGTCAGGGCAGCATGGCCAAGGGAAACAAGGCCAAAGGGTATCCTTGGATCATGTGATGCAGCTCTTACCAATGAATCGGGCAGTGCCATGGGTACTCCTGTGGATGATTTTATTTTTGTTGTGGGTGATGTGCTAGAGGAGTATCAGGAAAATCAGCCTGAATTTGCAGATATGCAGGCTCCCATCGATAAGAAAGGAGCTGAATTTGTTTTAAACCAAAATTCAAGGGAGCCGGTTACCGAGCCCGATGAGCTTGTTCCCCTGTGGAAAATACTCCATACTGTTGGTGTGGACTGGACATATACAAGCAAGGGATGGGGAGGAGAAAATTACTGCATGTTTCTTGCCGATGATGACGCATGGAAGCATCTTACAACACAGACCGTTAATGCGGCAAAGGAAGTGGGGTGTAAAACGTTTCTCAACACCGAGTGAGGGCACGTAACATATTCAGTCCTGGAAGGAGTGAGAAAATTTAATATAGAGCATGATTTTGAAATTAAAAATATATATGAATATTATGCAAAATGGATCAGGGAAGGAAAACTTAAAGTTAATTCCGACTGGAACAAGGATCTGAAAATAAAGTTTACAGTTCAGGATCCATGCCAGATTGTTCGTAAATCATTTGGAGACCCCATTGCAGAGGATTTAAGGTTTATTGTGAAATCCGTTGTGGGGGAAGAAAACTTCATTGATATGACCCCGAACAGATCAAATAATTTCTGTTGCGGTGGCGGCGGCGGCTTTCTCCAGTCAGGTTTTAAGGATGAAAGACTTGCCTATGGAAAAACCAAGGATGACCAGATCCAGGCGACCAAGGCTGATTACTGCATTGCAGCATGCCATAACTGTCACGCCCAGATCCATGAATTAAGCGAACATTACGGAGGAGGATACGGTGTTGTACATCTGTGGACGTTGATCTGTCTTTCTCTTGGAATTCTCGGTCCCAATGAACGTGAATATCTCCGTGATGATCTTAAGGAATTAAATGTTTTTCATCCCGAAACCGGATTTTGATTAAATTTAATGAATAAGAATTGATGAACCTGTAAAAAGTCAGATTTTGGGATTTTTTCAGCCACAACATACTGAAATTATTAATAGCAGTTTTAGCATTTCAGACTTTTTACGGGACAATCAGAATTAGGTCAGTGTAATTAACGAACCACGACATTATAATATGTTTGAGTAACACCTTAGTTAACGCTCAAAAAGTTCAACTTAAAGCCTGCCTCAGGATTTTATCGATTCCAGTGGCGGGCTTTTTTGTGCAATTTATGGTTGACTTTATTTGATATTTGGAGCATCTATTGGGATTGAATTTTATTGGTGAATTTTAAATAAATTACTTTTTCAAATGGGGGAAAAGGACAATGGAAATAAAAGGAATTGATCACTTGGGTATTGCAGTTAAAGATATGGAAAATGGGAAAAATTTTTGGTCTGATGTTCTTGGGCTTAAATTTGCAGGAAAGGAAACCGTTGAGGCACAGAAAGTTACAACCGGTTTCCTGCCCGTGGGCGAAACAGGAAGTGAGATTGAACTTCTTGAATCCACATCTCCTGATGGACCAGTTGCCAAGTATATTGAGAAAAGGGGTGAAGGAATCCAGCATGTTGCATTCAGGGTTGAAAATGTTGAGGAGGCCCTTAAGGAGCTTAAAGAAAAAGGTGTCCGCCTTATCGATGAAAAACCCCGGAATGGTGCAGGAGGCGCAAAAATAGCCTTTCTTCATCCAAAGGCAACTTCTGGGGTGTTGGTTGAGCTTTGCCAGAGAGATTAAAAATCAGCCGTAAATATTCGGCCAGCACTCCATTTTCACCTATTTTGGCCTTCACAATAGCATTAGTATGCTTTTACAGTCCCAAATAGGCGAATATGAACACTTGCCAAAATTTACATGATAAGATCGAAAATCTACAAAATTTAATATTTATAAATTTGCTTATGGGGGAAATATGGCAGATTCATCAGACAAAAATGCATCAAGAAAAAGCATAAAGGGAAGGACAACGGGACAGTTCAGATGTCTGTACTGTTTTGAACGTGTTGAACCTTCAAAAGGGGCAACTGAATTTACCTGCCCGAATTGCGGCTATGCATGGAGAATATCATGGTTTACTCCTGATGAGCCCCGTATCCGGGGGCCGGTATGGGAGACAAATGAGAGATTGAGCCGGGAAGAAATGGAAAAACAGGGAGGTGCATGAAATGTCCATGAACAGAAAAATTGCTTATATTGATTTAACCACCAGAGAAATAAAAATTGAGCCGATTTCGGAAAAAATAAGAAGACTGTATCTTGGCGGCAGGGGACTTGACATGTATCTTCTGTACAATCACGTTCCGAAAAACGCAGATCCCTTAGGACCAGAAAATGCTGCCCTTGTCAGTGCAGGCCCCCTTGTGGGCACCCTGGCATCTGCATCATCAAGAACCCATGTTGCTGCCAAATCTCCACTTACCGGATTTGTGGGTTCAGCCAATGTGGGAGGTTTCTTTGGTCCGGAAATGCGCCTGGCAGGTTTTGATAACCTTGTGATAAAGGGAAAAGCTGAAAAACCGGTTTATCTTTTCCTTAACAATGGAAAAATAGAGATCAGGGATGCTGCACATATCTGGGGAAAAGACACATGTCTCACCCAGACCATGATCCAGGAAGAACTAAACGACATGGATGTGAAATCCCTTTGCATCGGAGTTTCCGGAGAAAAACTTGTCAGATACGCCTGTGTGAGGACTTCAGTTAAAAATGCCGCCGGAAGAACCGGAATGGGAGCTGTCTGGGGCTCAAAAAATTTAAAGGCCATTGCTGCAAAGGGCACAATGGATATAAATATAGCACACCCCATGGAGGCCCTTGAGTACAACAAGGAAATTATAAACCAGGTTGTGTCTGCAAAGGTGTCAAAAACCATGCAGAAACTTGGAACACCTTTTATCTGGGGCGTTACAAACTCCACAGGCCTTGTAAGGACAAGAAATTTCCAGGCAAATCAGTTACTCGATGCCGATGATATAGAGCCTGAATCCATAGAAGAAGACCTCATCGGAACTGCAGGCTGCTTTGGATGCCAGGTGCACTGCAGGGGAAAATATATAATTAAAGAAGGGGATTATAAGGGCACCTACGACGAAGGGCCTGAATACACCTCACTTGGAGCCTTTGGTGCGGAAGTCGGCTGCAGGAGCAAGACAACGGTTTTAACGGGTAATCATCTTGTGGATTATTACGGGATTGACAACCTTGAGGCGGGCAGCATGATTGCCTGGGCCATGGAATTATATGAAAAGGGAATTATAACAAAAGAAGATACAGGCGGTCTTGATCTCACCTGGGGAAATGACGAGGCTGTCATTAAGCTTATCCATATGATAGCAAATCGTGAGGGAATCGGCGATATCCTTGCCGAAGGTCCCATCCGTGCTGCAAAAATCATTGGGAAAGATTCCATTAAATACCAGGTCCATGTCAAGGGGATGAGTAATCTTCATTCAGATGAACGGCCCACCCCGGCCCTTGCATTAAATATTGCTGTTTCTTCAAGGGGATCTGATCATTTAAGGGGACGGCCTGCCATAGACCTTTACCATCTGCCGGAAAAATTTCTGCGTAAAAGATACGGGAGTCCGGTTCCATACGATGGACCTCTTACATCTGATTTCAGAGATTATGAGGGCAAGCCCTGGGAAGTGCTGTGGCAGGAAATCTGCTATGAAGCAGTTGACTGCCTTGGCATCTGCAAATACCACACAGTATTTCTCGGACCCAACATGCCGGCCTTTGATGAATGGGCAAAACTGATCTATCTTAATACCGGTATGGAGTTTACTCCACGGGAGATATGGGATGTTGCAGACCGTGCCTATACCATGGAGAGACTTTTCAATATCAGGGAGGGGCTTGACAGATCCCAGGACAACCTTGTTGACCGTTATTTTGATGAACCGGTGCCCTTAGGGCTTCCCGTTGTAAGGGGAAGATGCATCGACAGGGATAAATTTTCATTGATGCTTGATGAATACTATCAGCTTCACGGCTGGGATAAAGACGGTGTTCCCATGGAAGAAACCCTGACAAAACTCGGTCTTGATAATGAACCTTCAAATCTGCTTTAAAGGTAAAATTTTTGATAAAAGTTTTAGGAGAAACTGCAATGGAAAAAGTGCTGGTTGTAGATCCGGAAAAATGCACCGGGTGCCGACTGTGTGAACAGGTATGCTCCGTGTGGCATGAAAAAACAGTCAATCCCTACAGGGCAAGAATAAAGATTGTGAAATGGGAAATGCAGGGCAAGGTCATGCCCATGGTGTGCAGGCAGTGTGATGATGCTCCCTGCCTTGAGGTGTGTCCCATGGGTGCAATTTCAAAGGACAGTGATACTGGTGTAGTGGGTGTTGATTACGACAGGTGCATAGGCTGCCGCATGTGTGTTTCAATCTGTCCCTTTGGAGCAATGACCTATGATTTTGTGGATAAAAAAGTGATGAAATGTGATCTCTGCGGTGGAGATCCCCAGTGCGTAAGGTTCTGTGATGCAGGTGCCATAAAATTTGTGCCAAAGGTAAACACAAGTCAGGATACAAGAAGGCTTGCCGCAGAGCAGGCAATGGCGGCCATCGGTCAGAGTTGATGGTTCCGTAAAAAGTCAAAAATCCCTGATCGCCTTTGGGTCCTGATGGTCTGGATCTATCAGCCTCAGGGGGCTTACGCTGTGGACACTTTGAAATGGCAGTTACAAAAAGAAATTATATTTAAGGGGATGTATATTTAAGTGGAACAGGAAAGAAAAGAGTGTGCAGTATACAATGCCCGGGAACAATTAATTGATCTCTGGTACAGGGCTGAGAATGGAAGATTTGACAAGAAAATTATTGCAAGGTGTGCAATAGTCCTCACCAATATCTGTTATGGTTTTGATATGCATAATGCTGCCCCTTGTGCTTTTAACCAGGCTCTCTTTTTGAATCAGATTCCTGCTTTGGGTCAGACACCTGCTTTGCACGACATCCCAGGCCCTGAGGACATCCCCGTTGATAATTTACCGGAAAAAACAGAAAATTTTTCCGGAAAAACTAAAAACAATTCTGCAGAAACATTTGTAAGAGAATTGACGCTCATTGCAGATATTCTTGAAAAAAAAGGTTCTGATCTATGCAGAACAGCATTGTCACTTATACAACCCCTTTTGTCAGATCACATAGAGTTTTTAAAACTTCATGTAACTGACAAACAATGCCAGGCCGGGATATGCTTTAGAAAATCGTCGCCTCCCTGCCAGAAAGCCTGTCCCGCCGGCATTGACATTCCCGGATTTCTTGCTGAAACAGGAAAGAAAAATTACGGAAAAGCCGTGGAAATTATCACGGAAACCAATCCTTTTCCCTATGTATGCGGCATGATTTGCCCTGCTCCGTGTGAGAATGTCTGTTTAAGACAGTATTTTGATGAACCTGTGTTTATCCGTACGATGAAGGCCGTTGCTGCAAAAGAAACAATAAAAAATTACGGAGGATAT
>WFQS01000227.1 GCA_015486915.1 Desulfobacteraceae bacterium | reverse complement strand
TCAAAACCAATATAGACCAGATAAGAGGACATATAACGATTGATTCAATTCCCGGACAAGGCACGGATATTCAGATAATGATCCCCTTGACCCTGGCCATTGTGTCTGTTCTCATTGTGGGAACCGGCAATTATAGATTTGCAATTCCCCAATTGAATATAAGTGAAATCGTTTTTATAAATCCTGGTGATATGAACAATTATGTGGCCAGACTTGGCAATTCAGAAGTAATACGCATAAGGGAAGAACTTCTTCCCATTGTAAGGCTTAGGACGCTTCTCGATATAGAGTCATTTTACAAGCATCCTGAGAATAAAAAGAATAACATGGAACAAAGAAATGCGCTTGCCGACAGAAGAAATACAACCGATGATTTACAGCATCCGGAACGCCGATTGCATAAACGCCGATTGCATAAAAAAGACAGGCGTAAAAACAAATGGGACAGCAATTATATCGTTATCTTAAAAATGGGTTTGAATAGATTCGGACTCTGCGTTGAAACCCTTTTTGACAACGAGGAAATTGTTGTTAACCCACTTTCCGATTATATCAGAGACTGTGGATGGTTCAGTGGTTCCACAATCCTCGGGGATGGCAGAATTATCATGATCCTTGATGTGTCAGGGATGGCAAATAAAGCTGGTCTTCAATTTGATGCTGTCAATGATGAGAACAGAAGAAGGGCGGCAGAAAAAAAGGAACATGATCAAAATTTTCAGGAAAATAAAAATATACTTTTATTTTCCGGCATGGGAAATAAATATTTTGCCCTTCCCCTTAATACACTGTCAAGGCTTGAAACCATTTCTGAAAACGACATATTAAAAACAGGTAATTACAAATTCATGAACTACAAAGGATATGTGATGTCCCTTTTTGATCTTGAAGAACTGATCCAGCCTGATTCAATTGGATCAACGGAATTTAAAAATAAAAAAGCCCTTACAAAAGAAAAATATATACTTATTCCAAAGGGATTATCTTCAGGTATTATTATCCCCGGTATTTTAGATACAATGGAGACCTGTGGTAAAATCCAGCACAACAACAATCTACCTGAAGGAATTAAAGGGACAACTATTATTAATAATAAAGTGATACTATTCCTCGATGATAAAGTAATATTTGAATTAATGAAAAAACACCAGGGGGTACGATATAAGGGACGTGTGGCTGATCCTGATTCAGGTTCCAGTCCTGCTCACAAGACAAAAATGATATAAACTGCCATGGGGCCAACCGGGATTTGCACGGATTGCCCCCAAAAAAAATAAATTTTGACAAACATAAAAAGAGCATCCGTTACTCTGTCAAAAATGAGCTCTTTCTAATAAAAAAAATCAGACAGGGAATAAGAGATTATGAAAATACTTATTGTTGATGACAAAGCATCCATACGTTCAAGCATGAAAACAATTTTAACGGAACTTGGGTTCAATGATATTACAGAGGCGATTGACGGTAATGACGCATGGTTTAAATTAAAAGCCGAATTTCAGGGTAAAAAACCGGATATTTATGATCTTATCATTTCTGACCTTGAAATGCCCGAAATGTCAGGACTTGACCTTTTAAAGGCCATAAGAAATGATGATAAACTCAAAGAAACTCCTTTTATCATGGTTACTGCATCAAACACAAAACAGGTGATACTGGAAACCATAAAACTCGGTATAAAAGCCTATATAATTAAACCTTTTAATTCCGATTCCGTTAAGAAGAAACTGATTCAGGCGGGTTTTTTATAACCGCCATGAGGCGGATCTGAACTGCGTTACAGTGCCTCAGAAAATCATAGATTTTGACGAAAATAAAAAGAGCCTCAGTTACTCTGTAAAAAGTGAGCTCTTTCTTATAAACGGCCATGAAACCGAGCTGGATTGGCCCAGATTCGCCTCAAAGAATCAAAGATTCTGACAAAAATGGGCCGAAGGCGCGCAGCCAACTCTAATAATTCAAGGTACTTTACAGGAATTTCATGTAAAAATAAATCTGAACTGGAAACAAATTCATGACAGTATCCATGAAACATAAAATACTTGTTGTTGACAACAGCGAAGACATCAGGACAGGAATTAAAAAAATCCTTTCACTGAAAAATTTTGAAATTCACTGTGTTTCATCGGCTGAGGATGCCTTTAAAGCCCTTGATGAAGTTTCTGAGACTCCTTTTGCAGTGATTATTTCGGGATATCAGATGCCCATGATGAAAGGAGACATCCTCCTTGAAAAAGCAAAGGATCATTCCCCTGAAACACGAAGAATGCTCCTGGCCGATGCAAGTGACATAGAAACAATTATTAATGCCATCAATATTGCTGAAATCCAGGGCTGTCTGGCTCTTCCTTTCAGTGACGACGAACTTATCCTGCAGATTCAGGAGAGATGTAAAGAATTTGAGTCCATTGAGAAAAAAACCTTTTTAAAAAAAGTTACCGGAACTCAAAACAAACAGATGTATAAAATAGCTCTTAATTTCAAAAAAAAGGAACAGGGTTTTATCAATCAGATTGAAAGAAAGAAAAAGACAATCCGTATACTTAGATCAAAAATCAGCATGGAATCTGAACAGCAAAAAAAAGACATGCCTCAAAACCTTGAAAAATTCATTGCCCAAAAAAACATACGCCCGTCCCCGGACAATTTCTTAAATGAATTTATCAACATGAAAGATAAAATCAAAAACATTCTAACCGGTATTATATCAAACATTTCTGAGACTTCCATGGGCCCTGCAGATATAGATTATAAGACAATTGCCGAAAACAGGGACTCAAGTCCGGAATCAGCTAATCATTCTAAATCAAACGAACTCATTGACATAATCATTAGACTTGCATTTAAATCTTCCGGAATGATAGAGCCCGGAATTGATAAAACAGACGATAATAAGCCTGAGCATCAGCAGCAGGAAAAATTTCCCGATGATTTTCTTGAATTAATCATCACAGACGACAGGCTTGCAGGAATGATAAAAATAAAAAAACCCCTTTTAGATACGATTACCATTGATGTTATAGAAGAATATTTAAAAACCAATAAAATACAATTTGGCATAAAGGATGCTCAACTCATAAAGATATGGCTTGCACATGCAAAAGTTGAGGATGAGCCATTTGTTATTGCAGAAGGTATTAATCCCGAATTTCCCGTAAATTCAGAAATAGAATACTATTTCAAAACCGATTTCAAAAAAGCTGGAAAAATTTTGTCCGATGGAAGCATTGATTTTAAAAACAGGGGAGACATACCCTTTGTGACGAAGGAGACACTGCTTGCAGAAAAAACCATGGCCGTTAAGGGCAAATCCGGAATTGATATTTTTGGTGATGAAATACCCGTTGCAGAACCTGAAGATTTATTTTTCGGGTGCAGTACAGGAACCAGATTTTCAGAGGACAAACTGAAAATTTTTGCCGATTCCGATGGTATGCCCCATAAGGATGCCATGGGAAACATTTCTGTTCTTTCAGAATTAACTATACAGGATGATGTGGACTACGAAACCGGCAATATAGATTTCGATGGTAATATCGTTGTTAAAGGTGGAATCAAAGCAGGATTCAGCATAAAATGCGCTAATTTAACCATAAAAGATGTTGAAGGAGCTGAAATTAATCTTACAGGCGACCTCAATGTTACATCAGGAATTGTTAATGCCTGTCTCTTATACACATC
>WFQS01000226.1 GCA_015486915.1 Desulfobacteraceae bacterium | reverse complement strand
CAAAAAATAATTTACGCATCCTGTTTGCCCTTTTGCCCGTTTTCTCTGTTGTGATAACAGGCACATAGTTCGACTATGCACCTGTCATCACGCCTTGAAAACGAACAAAAGTACTGCACGATATACGTATATTATTTTCTTCCAGTTCCCTAAATTCCGTTCTACATGAAAAAATTGACAATTAATAAGCTTCTTTTGTATTTTGTTCATTCTCGTTCAACTTATAAAATTTTCGATCCTTATACTGCGCAGGAGTCAATATATCCATAATTTAAATCAAAGTACATAGTTAATGCTATATTTTAATCAATTTTGTTTACCTTTTATAGGAAAGAGCGTATTTTTAAAGTAACAAATGCTCTTTTTATACTCGTTAAGAGGCACCGCAGCGCAGTTGAAATCTGCCTCATGGCAGTTTATAAAAAAGAGCTCTATTTTGACATAGTCACAAATGATTTTTCTATGTTCGTTGAGCGGTACCGCAGCGCAGTTAAGCTCGGTCTTATGGCCGTTATATATAATTGTGCGGTCATTGAAAATTTTTGAGTTACTGCAGACTGAAAAGGGATGCTGATCATCAAAATCAAAGATAAAAATAAATAACAGGTTAAACAGGAAGGTTATACAAAATGCCAAAAAAAGTTATTATTATAGGGGCAGTTGCCTTAGGTCCAAAAGTTGCGTGCAGGTTGAGACGTATTGATCCGGATGCAGAAATTACAGTAATAGACAGAGACGAGTTAATTTCCTATGGGGGGTGCGGAATACCTTACTATGTGGGGGGTGATATTGCTGATATTGAAGGACTTTATTCCACTACATCCCATGCTGTCAGAGACATCGATTTTTTTACAAACTGCAAGGGCATTGAGGTGCTTTCGGGAGTTGAGGCTACAGAAATAAACAGAAAAGAAAAAAAACTTTTGGTCCGTTATCTTAAAAATGGGAAAAAAGATCAATTCAGCTATGACAAGCTTGTCATTGCAACGGGAGCAACTCCTGTAAGACCTCCATTTCCCGGAGCTGACCTTCCCGGTGTATTCATCGTGTCCAATCTTCACCATGCAAAGGCCATCAAGGACAGAATCTCAAAGGGACAGGTGGAAAAGGCGGTTGTAATCGGAGCCGGAGCCATTGGGATCGAAATGGCCGAGGCCATGACGGATCTGTGGGGCGTTGAAACAACTATCATTGAAATGGCAGATCAGATTCTCCCCCAGGCCCTTGGAAAAAATATATCAAGAATTGTGGAAAATCACCTTAAAGAAAACGGTGTCAACCTGATGCTGTCGGAAAGAGTTATACAGATAAACGGTGATGGAAAAGATGGATTGCAATCCGTTGAAACTTCCAATGGTACTATCCCGTGTGATCTTGTTGTAATGTCTGCAGGAGTGAAACCAAATACAAAATTTGCCGTGGATTCAGGCCTTGCCGTGGGACGATCAGGAGGAATTCTTGTTGACAGAAGGATGAAAACTACAGATCCTGATATTTACGCAGGAGGAGACTGTGTTGAACTTCGTAACCTTGTAAGCGGTGAAAACATGACAATGCCCTTAGGCTCCCTTGCCAACCGCCAGGGACGTATTATTGCAACTAATATCAATGGTGGATCCGCCCATTTCAAGGGAACAGTTGGAACTTTCTGCATAAAGGTGTTTGACATGGGAATTGCCAAGGCCGGGCTCACCTCAAAGCAGGCAGAAGCAACCGGATATGACCCTGTTCATTCAATTGTAACCCAGCATGACAGGGCACATTTTTATCCATCCTCAAAGTTGATGTACATTAATCTCATAGCTGACAGAAAAACAAGAAGGGTCCTTGGTATAGAGGCTGCAGGGCTTAAGGGCGATGCGATAAAGGCAAGGGTTGACGCTGTGGCTCCCCTGTTGAAAAACAATATTGATGTGGATGAAATATCAGAGCTTGAAACGGGATATGCCCCGCCTTTTGCATCAGCCATGGATATAATAAACAATGCCGGCAATACTCTCGACAACATACTTGAAAACAGGAATATCCCCATTGATGTACTTGATTTCATCGAGGAATTCAAACAGGGAAAAACAAGAGTTCTCGATGTCAGGGGGCCAAAGGAAGCAAAGCCCTTTATTGAAAAATACGGTGATAAATGGATCAATATCCCCCAGGCAGAGTTAAGATCAAGAATAAAAGAACTCCCGCGCAATGAGCCGCTATGTCTGATGTGTGACACCGGACCCCGTTCCTATGAGGCACAGCTGTTACTTCGCAGCAATGGAATTTCCAATACAAAAAATATCCAGGGAGGATATGGTATGCTTATGGTCACAGATCCTGAATTTGTTTAAACTTCCTTTTCTAAAAAAGTTTTATGCAGATCCCCTGCAACATCATAAATAACAAAGCAGGATGATTGTTCATCCTGCTTTTTTTTATTTTTAAAATATCTTGTGTTCGTTCTCCAGATCAGCATGAAATCATTTTCAGGCCCTGGATGCTCCGGCATATATGAATATATAAAAAAACAACTGTGATATATTCAATATTATAAAACTATAATTTCCTTTTATCGTTTAATACAGCATTTGAAATAACTATCCTCTGGATCTCTGAAGTTCCTTCATATATGGTAAACACCCTTGCATCTCTGTAAAATCTTTCAACAGGATAGTCTTTTGTGAATCCATATCCTCCGTGTATCTGTATAGCCCTTGCAGTTACCTTGTTCACCATTTCAGAGGCAAAAAGTTTTGCCATGGAAGCCTGGGCCGTGTATTTCTGCTTATTGTCTTTCATTGCTGCAGCAGATAAAACAAGCTGGCGGGCTGCTTCAATCTGGGTTGCCATGTCTGCAATCTGCCATCTGATGCCCTGGTGTTTTGATATTGCACATCCAAACTGCCTGCGTTTTTTAGCATATTTTATTGCTGCATCAAGGGCAGCCTGGGCAACACCGAGGGACTGGGATGCAATACCTATTCTGCCGCCGTCAAGTCCTGACATGGCGATCCTGAACCCGTCACCCTCCTTGGACAGAATATTTTTGGCCGGCACCCTGCATTCTTCGAATATAAGATCAGTGGTATCCGATGCCCTAAGTCCCATTTTATCCTCTGCGCGGCCCACAATTAACCCCGGGGTTCCCTTTGGAACAATAAAGGCACTTATTCCTTTATGGCGTGCGGCTTCATCTGTTTTTGCCGTAACAATAACAACACTGGAATTTTTACCGGAAGTGATGAACCTTTTTGTTCCATTGATGATATAATAATCGCCATCCCTTACCGCAGTTGTGGACTGGCTCACAGGATCGGAGCCTGCCTCAGGTTCCGTTAAGGCAAATGCACCTATAATTTTTCCCGAAGCAAGAGGGATGAGAAATTCCTGTTTCTGGTCTTCTGTACCGTATTTAAGAATACTCTCACAGACAATTGAATTCTGCACAGACATGACAACAGACGTTGAAGCACATGAATATGCGATTTCCGATAATGCAAGGACATAGGAAATTGTATCGGCATCCTCTCCGCCGTATTCCGTGGGAATCATCATTCCCATGAGTCCTAACTCCCCCATCTGCTTAAAATTATCAGCAGGGAACTCCTTTGTCCTGTCACGTTCAGCAGCATCTGCGGCAACAACTTTTCTGGAAAATTCCCTGACCATGCTCTGAATCATTAATTGTTCATCTGTTAACTTGAATAACATTTTTTCTCCTTGATCTTTTCCAAACTCTTAAGGAACAAACCCTTAAGGACTGTAGACAACAACAACAAGCTCTGCGTCGGTTTTCCCGGTATTTCTAAGGTCATGTTTGACAGCTGAATTAAAATGAAGCGATTTGCCTGTTGAAAGGGAATTTACATTATCCCCGACCTGTATTTCAACATCTCCTTTTAAGACATAGACAAATTCTTCTCCTTCATGCTGATATCCAACTCCCTTGTGGGGCTGATTTGCCTCAACAATTATGCGGAAAGCTCTTAAATGCTTGTTCTCTGCTCCGGAAGTAAGAGGAGTATATGCATAATTATCCGTACGTTTGGTATAGGCCTCTGCACGGTTTTCAGCAAGGTCATCGGCATTTGCTTCCTGTTCCCTTAAAAAAAAGCTTGAATCTATACCAAGGGCTCTTGATATCTGCAGCAGTGTGCCAACGGGAGGAATCTGGTCTCCGGATTCTACTTTTTTGATAAAATCCTTGGAAAGCCCTGTTTCATTTGCAAGATCATCGAGTTTGAATTTCTTCTCTAATCTTATCTTTCGTATTTTCTTCCCTATGGGGACAAGTTCGGTTTTCTTTTTTTTTGCCATTGGGTCTCCTTCTCTATTAATACAATCATTGATCGAGCGCTCGGTCATATATAAACACACGAACAAAATTTGTCAATAAAAGGCGGATATGAAATCCGCCCCTGCATAATTGCTATTCCACCTTTTCAATCCATGACTCAGTATCTTCTGCATTCCCATACTGAATATCTGTTATGGCATTATGGAATTTCAGCGCCATGGGACCTGTTTTACCGCCTCCGATCTCCATGATTTCATCACCATATTTAATAAGGCCAACAGGAGAGATTACAGCAGCTGTTCCGGAACCGAACGCCTCATTTAATGTTCCGTTTTCATAAGCTGTTTTTAATTCATCAATGCTTATCTTTCTCTCGGAGACGTTCATTTTCCATTTTCTTGCAAGGTGAAGGACTGAATCCCTTGTAATACCGGGCAGGATGCTCCCGTCAAGGCTCGGAGTGATCAATTCATCGCCGATATTAAAGAAAATATTCATGGCTCCCACCTCTTCCACATATTTCCTTTCAATACCGTCAAGCCACAGCACCTGGGCATATCCTTCCTTTTTTGCCTCTTCAGAAGCATATAGACTTGCAGCATAGTTGCCAGCTGTTTTGTACTCTCCGACTCCTCCCCTTATAGCCCTTACATGGTCCTTGGAAACCCAGATTTTCACAGGGTTGAATCCAGCTGCATAATAGGAACCCACCGGAGAAAAAATAAT
>WFQS01000225.1 GCA_015486915.1 Desulfobacteraceae bacterium | reverse complement strand
AGATTACACAGCATATACTATTAACCTGAATTGAATGACAATGGGAATACAATAAATCGTCATTATATTGCACAGATAAATAGATGCAATTATGATTACGTTTGCCGTGGAATCAAATTTTGGAAATAGATGTTATCCTATATCAAATTAAATGCTGGTTTGCCGACAATCTGAATTTATCCGATCCGATATTTACTAACTTTTCATCAATAACGTAATTACTCCGGTAAGTCAACTATCGAATCAAAGATTAAAGCATTATTGTCTCTTTTTAAATAGTGTAAAAGACTTTCTGTAAATTTGATTTTCAGTAAATACTCAGGTTTTTTAAATCAGGGATTGAAAAAAGCCGGGTCAAAATTTATACTTCCTTTTTTAAAACGATAAAATCAAAAGAAAGGAGAAAGAACGACCCAGATAAAGGAATTTGACTGGGCAATTTTATAGAAAAAAAATTGTATTATTTAAGAAATCCCTGTAAAGTACAATTAATAATAAGAGTTTCTAATTTAGAGTTTCTATATTTATTGAGAGGCTTTCTGAGAGTCACTGTATCTGCCTCATGGCAGTTTTATAAGAAAGAGCTTATTCTTGACATAGTCACAAACGCTCTTTTTATGTTCGTTTTGAGTCGCTGGAACGCTGTCCAGAGCTGCCTCATGGCAGTTATATAAAAGGTTTCTTAAGCTAATTGTGATTCCATAAGTTTTCTGATGACATCTTTTAACAAAAAATTAAAGATCTCACAAACCATAATTACTCTGTACACTTAAGTCTTACAGCTTAAATAATTATATAGTAAATAGTATATTCGGTCAGTGTCCTGATAACTATATTTTTTGAAGCCTCACTATTTTATTGAAATCGTTTTTGATATTAATTTTATTTAAACATAACAAAAATTAGAAAGGAGAATTGTTTTATACGGAAATGTATTTTTATTGTAATACTTATTGTATCGTTTCTCCCTGCAGCAATTGTATTGGCTCTGACCGATGGTACATATTACAATACTTCTCAACAGGGTATAGAAGTTTATTTCTATCAGGGATACTATGAAATATTGCTTAATGGCAATACGTATGACAGTGGCTCTTATAGTGTGAGCGGCAGCACATTAGTATTTAGCTCTTCAAATTCCAAATCCCAGCCCAATGGGACAATTATCGGTAATTGTTCATTTACATGGGGGGCTGCAGGAGATTTTCAGATTGATAATTGCAATGGCGGTGGAGGTTCGTTGCCTCCTGGCACTAACGGCTAGCAATATGCAACTTTAGATTCAAATCTTAATCTTAATATTCCTCAGTTAGAATTCGGAGGGTACCAGTATAGTGTTACAATGGCACTTATGAGTGATGGATATCAAAATTATTATTTTATACTTACTGTAGCTAACCAAATCACTCCATTTACCAGTAACTATATGGCTACATTGGATAATAGCGGTTTATTGTACATACCTTTTCTGGAAATAATCGGTGGTGAAGATTATGAAGTTGATTTGCAGCTTACTTCAACTACTCCAGATATTTTATTTTCAATCCTTGGTATATATGACTTAAATGGTAACACTATTTATTATGATGATGGCAGCAGTTCTTACGGTTACGGTGGTAGCAGTGGCAGCAGTGGCAGCAGTGGCAGTAGTTCTGGAAGTTATTATAGCGGCTATGATCCCAACGTGGGTAGTGCAGGATATAATGATGCCGGTAACTATGGTTATAATAATCCTACCGGTGGTGACGAGTATTATTAAATCTAGTTTGAACTGAAATAAATACCGCCCCTTATACCTATGGGGGGTTTTTATTTAGCAAAATTTATAATATAACTGCCATGAGGCCGATCTGAAAGGAAATCCCTCCAGTGGTTTTCTGCTTCACTGGAGGGAAACACTTGCTTTCAATAAGGTTCGTCGATCGTCTTCAATAACTCCTGTAGCAATTAAGACGGCACAGGATATAACGGATCCATCCTGGCGGATTTTTTCATACCTGGCATCCAACTGGAGAAATGCAATCTTTCCTATGGGTCAGATTCTCCATTTCTCAAGCTCTTTACCCAAAAGTTTGGATGTGTTACTGCCCTGGGTCCTACTGATATCAAGACCGCATCGTTTCTCAAGAACTGAGGCGACCTTGCGGGTGGATACACTCTGGATATACATCTCTGCCATTGCAAGCTTTAGGGTCCCATTGATAAGAATAGAAACGGCCTCTCCAGGGCCTTTCAAACCATATTGAGCATATTCAAGAGCTCTGGTTGTTATAAATGCGGAAATTTTATTGGATAAGCATGTATCTGGTTTATTTCTGCACCCTCATTTCTTTATAGGTATTGATTAAACCGTTAGTGGATGAATCGTGTGATTCAATTGTTGTGTCGTCTTTTAATTCAGGCAGGATTTTTTTTGCAAGCTGTTTGCCAAGCTCAACTCCCCACTGGTCAAAACTGAAGATATTCCAGATAACTCCCTGCACGAAAATTTTATGTTCATACATGGCAATGAGACTGCCAAGTACACGTGGAGTAAGTTTTTTAAATAAAATTGAGTTTGTCGGCCGGTTCCCCTTAAAAACTTTATGGGGTGCTAATCTTTCTATTTCTTGTTCTGTTCTGCCTCCAAGGATGAGTTCTTCCATAACCTGTTTTCTGGTTTTGCCGTTTAACAACGCCTCGGTCTGGGCAAAAAAGTTGGAGAGAAGTATGTTGTGGTGTTCGCCAAGGGGATTATGGCTGATGGCAGGGGCAAGAAAATCAGCAGGGATTATTTTTGTTCCCTGGTGGAGCAGTTGATAAAATGCATGCTGTCCGTTTGTTCCGGGTTCCCCCCAGATAACAGGACCTGTCTGGTAAGAGATTTTTTCTCCATTTCTGTCACTTGATTTCCCATTGCTTTCCATGTTTCCCTGTTGAAAATACGCTGGAAATCTGTGCATATACTGGTCATAGGGCAGGATTGCCTCTGTTTTAAAACCAAAAAAATTATTATACCAGATTCCGATAAGGGCAAGGATCACTGGAATATTTTTTTCAAAAGGAGTATTCCTGAAATGCTCATCCATTTCAAATCCGCCTTTTAAAAGTTCTGTGAAATTATCAAACCCGATATAGCATGCAATTGAAAGTCCGATGGCTGACCAGAGAGAATAACGACCTCCGACAAAATTCCAGAATTCAAACATGTTTCTGCTGTCAATGCCAAATTCTTCAACAGCTTTTTTATTGGTTGAAATGGCTACAAAATGTTTTGCAATATATTTTTCATCGCCTGTCAGTTCAAGAAACCATTTTCTTGCGGAAAAGGCGTTGGTCATGGTTTCCTGGGTTGTGAAACTCTTTGAGGCGATCATGAATAAACTTGTTTCAGGATCAAGTTTTTTAAGTGTTTCTATTATATGGGTTGCATCAATATTGGATACAAAATGAACTGACATATTGTTTTGCGCATAGGGAGTCAATGCCTCTGTTACCATGACAGGCCCGAGATCAGACCCTCCAATACCAATGTTAACAATATCAGAGATTTTTTTGCCGGTGTACCCCTTTTTTCTGCCTGAAATAATATCAGAAGAAAATTTTTTCATTTTATCAAGAACTTTTTTGATTTCAGGCATCACATTCTTTTGATCCACCAATACCTGCCTGCTTTCATCCATGTTTCTAAGGGCTGTGTGCAGCACTGCCCTGTTTTCGGTTTCATTTATAATGTCGCCTTCAAACATCCTTTTGACAGCATCCTGCAAACCTGTTTCATCTGCGAGCTCAATAAGCAGTGCAATGGTTTTTTCCGTAATAATATTTTTGGAAAAATCGATGAGCAAATCATTGAACTTAATTGAAAATTTATCAAACCGGTTTTTATCTTTTTTAAAAAGGTCTTTCATGTGAATATTTTTTATTTCCCGGTAATGCTCTAAAAGATTTTTCCAGCTTTTTGT
>WFQS01000224.1 GCA_015486915.1 Desulfobacteraceae bacterium | reverse complement strand
TGATTATTCAGCAGGGAAATTAAAGAAAAATCGAATTGAGTCAATAAATTATGCATCAAAAAGAGTTAGAAATGATTTTTTAAATATTCCAGCAGGTAAAATAAATCCGGAGCTATTACAAGTAATTCACAGAGATAATTATTTAAAAACTGGGGTTGTTGCAGGGTTCAGTCAGGGTGAAGATGCACGAAATGCTATTTATAGCAATTGGGTTTTGATAACTGATGAGCCAGATGAAAATCAGAATTGGCCAGCTTTAATAAACCCTTTAATTCTTCCAGGATTGTCTTCAGTCAAAGCAATACCAGACAGTCCTGAAATACAATTGATTAAAAATTGGGCAAAAGAACATGATATCAGTCCATTTGGACTGGAAATAGATTCAAATGGCTTTGAAACCAAACAAGTTGACATTGAAAAAACTTCCATGGAGAATGTTCAGCAAGAGGATGTGCCTGACAGGACTGCTATGTTTTTTAATATAATCAACAATCTGCAGTATAGCCATGATTCCATGAACATTGCTGAAATTTTTGATGGTATGGCATCATTCATCGCAAACACTGAAAGAAAAGATAAAATTATTATTGCCTATAAAAAGAGAGACCTTGTTGAACTTGCCAATGATTATATTATTGGTCGTGCAGGCTGTTATAAATCACTGCGGTTTAATGAAATTTTATTAAATACTGAAAATTCAAAAAATTTTTTTATGACAATTATTGAAAGTATTGATGATGATCAGTTTGATGCCTATTCTATATTGTTTGATGATATCTTAAGTAAAGATCAGATACTTTTATTTGAAAAAAATCGAGACCAGTTTATAGAACAGAAAATGGTCTGGTGGATTGAGGATAATGTACTGAAAAAATATTTACCTTGCTGGACACAATTAAGGCAGTTTTTTTACATTTTCAGGCTTGAACAGGATATTCTAAGAAGCATGACCACAAAAGAGGTCAAGCAAGATTTGGAGATTCTACAATACAGCCAATCTGAGAATGAAGCAAAACAACACATTGAAAAGCTCAAAGCTGTTCTTAAGTATCTTGAAAAAAGGCAACAACATGAATAAGGTTAAAGCCCATAAAATAGATCCACTGTTTTTGTCCTGGAAATTTATAGAAAAAAAGATTTTTTTTCCTGTTGAAAAAAAAGGCATTATTCAATGGATCAAATGTTATGGCGAGTTTTTATATAAATTTTGGGAATTGCCTGGTTCTGTAAATTTTACACCGGGGAAAGAATCTATTGCCGGAACAATATTATTTACTCCACTTAATCTCGAATATTCATATTCAATATCGTTCAGCACTAAGAAGTTTGATTTTACCATTAGTGTGAAAAATATTGATAATATGCAGCAGTCCGGCTTTAAATTGGAAAATTCTTATGATGATAAATTCTTCACCGAATTGAGTTATATAGATAATATTTGGCCTCTATTTGGAAAGATTGAACCGGTATTAAAAACAATGGATATTAAGGATGTTGACTATATGTTGAAAGGAGTCATTGTGCATCCTGCGATTCATCAACATATTAAATACAATGATTTAATCCCTCACCATGTCCGTATTAGCAATGGCATAAAAAATCCATTTTTATTTCTTTATCAGCTGGCTTTTCAACTTGGAGATTGCTTTAACGATTTTAAAGAAAGCACATTAAAAAAAGAAGAATTGAACAGGATCAGGGAAATTGTTTGGAGAAATATTATTCAGACTAAGAATGAAGGTATTCAATTGAGCCCCGGTGATTTTTTTAGCCTGTAAAAATGTTTACTATGGCGGAAATTTATAAATGAATATCCTGTTGAGGTAAGGGTCCTGCCATCTTCAATTGAAATCATAAGCTACAGTGGTGCTGACCCATCCTTAAAGCAGTCTGATTTTGAAAAAGGAACTGTAAGAACAAGACGATACAGAAACAGACGAATCGGCAGTTTTTTAAAAGAGCTGGGATTAACAGAAGGCAGGGGAACAGGAATCCCCATTATTTACAAAGCAATGAAGGATAATGGTTCTGATAAACCTCTCTTTGATACGGATGATGCAAACAGAAGTTTTTTTGTTGTAGAATTGCCTATATATTCAGGCTTTACAGATTTTACCGCAGGTGGCTCAATAGGTGGGGCAATAGGTGGGGCAATTGAACTGACTTCCCGCCAAAAAGAGATTATCAATTTAATTATTTCGGACAATAAAATCAGTTACAGAACAATTGCTGAAAAGTTGAAGATTAATGGTTCAGCAGTAAAGAAGCATTTGAATATTTTAAAGGAAAAAGGCGTATTGAAAAGAGTCGGAGGCACAAGAGGGCGTTGGGAGATTATAAATTATGAATATTGATCAGATAAACCATACCCTGACCCGAATTTTTAAAGAAGAGAATAAACGGATTATTTTCTGGTATGACGGAGAAAAGGAATTTGAAGAGAGTCTGCCGTCAATACAGGTGGATGATGCTACTATCTTACTGCTTGATGAAATCGGAGCCCTTGATCTAAAAATTAAACTTGAAATCCAGGATATTAACGACAAATTCATCCTTTATGCCCCGTACTATGAGCCTGCACCTGAAACAGACTGGCTTTGTGATATAAAATTATATTCCTATGTCTTCCATGCTGACAAGGCATCTATTTTGATTAAGGAGCTGGGTCTTTCAAATCAGAGTTTGCGACCATTTATTAAAGAGAGAAAGGCATTTTTCAGGAGTCAGGACAGGCTTAACAGGCTGAATAAATGGGTTGATCCAGATGATAGAGAAGATGAACTTGATCTTAAAATGATCACTGTGGTTGCAAGGGCAAATCAGCCTGGCCCTTTTGCTGTTCTCATGAAACTTGCAGACTCTTTTTGTAAAGATGACCACTTTGATCCGGCAATGGATGCAAAACCATGGAAGGAAATTAATAAATTAGGCCTTGCTCCTTCCTTTTGGAAACTTATGGTGCACACCTTTGGTTCTGTAAACCAGTCCACATCAAACCAATCTACATTAGGTTTGATGGATCTTCTGATAAGAATTTTTGTAACTGATTTTTCAAACAATGGCAAAGAAGAACTGGCAATCAGTCTTGAGCATTTTAAAATCTCAGAGTCTCCAAAAACGATTAACGCTTCTATTTTTCTTAATCAGTGGCAGACCCACACTATATATTGCAGAAGTTTTAATTGGGTTTCAAGGCATGTGGCAAAAAAATTGAATATGGATCAGGTGCTTTCCTCCATTGGTATTAACGAGCTTTTAAATGTAATGACCTTTGAAAATGTGGAGCAAAGAATCATCAGCTCATTCAGGGATCAGATCATTGAAGATTTTAAAAAAGATTTTTCAAACATTCAAGATGCAATAAAAAAAAGGTTAGACGGTTATTGGGCAAATACTGCTTTTGATGATGATATAAAAGACAATCTTTATAAATCAGCTTACCAGGCTTTAAGAACAGCTATAAAATTGTTTGATTTAAGAAAAAAATATGATGCAGGATTTAAATTTAAATCTGCTGATAAAATGTTTAATGCTTATACTCTGGAACTTTTTCTTTTTGATCAATTTTACAGGTTATTTAATGAACTTGCCAATAAAACTGAACAGGCTGGGTGGGATATTCTAAAAAAACTCCGGTCGTCTGTGGAAGATTGTTACAGCACCTGGTTTATGGAACAGCTCTCCTTAAACTGGGGGGATTTTCTGGATGGAGGCTTGGATGCTGAACATGGTTTGCTGGACCACTGGCACCTGCCGGGTATTTGCAATCAATATAATTTTTTTGATGAAAAGATAAAACCCGTATTAGACAAATCTGATCGGAATCGCATTTTTGTCATTGTCAGTGATGCTTTCCGCTATGAAGCAGGAAAAGAGATGACAGACCAGATTAATGGTAAGTATCGGCTTAAGGCTGAGATTGAACCCATGCTTGGTATCCTGCCAGGTTTTACCGCCCTGGGAATGGCCTCATTGCTGCCTTATAAATCACTATCCTTTAAAAATGACTCCGCAAATCCATTGCTTGACGGGCAACCAACCGGTTCGTTTGATCAGCGTGCTGCAATTTTAAAAAATTATAACGGAACTACTGTTAAAGCTTCGGATCTGTCAGCCATGAGCAAAGACAAGGGCAGGGACTTTGTAAAACCCCACCGGGTCATTTATATTTATCATGATCAGATTGATGCTGTTGGAGATAAGGCAGTTTCAGAAGATAAAACTTTTGAAGCTGTAAGGACTGCCATTGATGAGCTAACCGCTCTTGTAGGATTTATCATTAACAGCCTTAATGGAACCCGGGTCATTATAACGGCAGATCATGGATTTATTTATCAGGGAAAAAATCCTGCTCAACTGGACAAAAGTATTTTGGATATAGAGCCCGAAAATATTGTTAAAAAGCATAAACGATTCATTCTGGGAAAAGACCTGGGGAAACCTGATAAGGTGTTTGCGGGCAGCACAAAACAAACATCCAATACAGAAGAAGATATGACATTCTGGCTGCCCAGGGGAACAAACCGATTCAATTTTGTCGGCGGTGCAAAGTTTTTCCACGGAGGAGCCATGCTACAGGAAATCGTTATACCGGTTGTAACAGTATCTGAAATGAAGGGAATCCATAAGGAAAAATCCCAGATTGGTGTGGTGGGGATTTCTTTACTTGGGTCTGTCAAAAAGATTGTAACCAATATCCCCAGATTTGAATTCATCCAGACCGATGCCGTTTCCCAGCGCATGAAGTCCAGAACCTTGAAAATATCTTTGCGGGATGGGAACGAGATTATCAGCAGCGAAGAGACCATAACTTTTGACAGCAGTTCAACATCCATGGATGAACGGAAAAAAACAGTCAAGCTGCCTTTAAAATCTGGCTCGTTTGACAATAAAAAAGAATATTCTCTGGTTCTTCGGAATGCAGAGGATGAAACAGAATATGAAAGATTGCCAATAATGATAGATATTGCTTTTGCCAATGATTTTTAGGTGGTTTTATGGAAAAAGAAGAAGCCAGTATTGATGTATTGTTAAATATTCATTTCGCAGGCCGTGTGGTGCGGAAAGACTTGACTAAGCTTCTCAGGGAAGGAGCAAATGTTCCGGTTTATGTCCTGGAATATCTTCTGGGGATGTATTGTGCCGTGGAAGATGAAGAGGTGATTCAGGAAGGCCTTAAAACAGTAAAACAGATTTTGTCAGATAATTATGTCCGCCCGGATGAGGCTGAAAAAGTTAAATCCAAAATTAAAGAAACCGGCAGCTATAAAATCATTGATAAAGTCACGGTCAAACTTAATGAAAAACGAGATGTCTATGAAGCCATTTTATCAAATCTTGGTGTTAAAGGGCTTGAAGTTACCAGTGATATTGTAAAACGATATGAAAAGCTTCTGGTCGGCGGTATCTGGTGTATTTTAAATCTCCAGTATTATTATGAAGAGGGCTCACAGGATTCACCCTTTTTGATATCAGAGCTTAAACCGATTCAAATGCCCAATCTTGATATGGAATCTATTTTTGAAGGGCGTAAAGCATTTACCGAGGGACAATGGATTGATATGATCCTCAGATCCACCGGGCTTGAACCTATAGTTTTTGAAGAACGTGTCAAATGGCATCTTCTTACACGGCTGATCCCTCTGGTTGAAAATAATTACAATCTTTGTGAACTGGGACCCAGAGGTACTGGAAAAAGCCATATTTATAGGGAAATAAGTCCAAATTCAATTTTAGTGTCGGGCGGGCAGACAACAGTGGCAAATCTGTTTTATAATTTAAGCAGTCGAAAAGTCGGGCTTGTAGGTGTCTGGGATACTGTTGCATTTGATGAGGTTGCAGGCATCCGTTTTAAAGATAAAGATGGTGTACAGATCATGAAAGATTTTATGGCATCAGGTTCTTTTTCAAGAGGGAGGGATATTATCAACGCCAATGCTGCCATGGTTTTTGTGGGCAACATTAATCAAAGCGTAGATACGCTTGTGAAAACCAGTCATTTGTTTGCACCATTTCCTGATGAAATGATTGATTCCGCTTTTTTTGACAGAATGCACGCATATCTGCCAGGATGGGAAATCCCTAAAATGAGGCCGGAATTCCTTACCAATCAATATGGATTAATTGTTGATTTTCTTGCCGAATTTTTAAGAGAGATGCGAAAAAAAAGCTTTTCCGATGCCATTGATCAATACTTTAAAATCGGAAACAACCTGAATCAAAGAGACATCATTGCTGTCAGAAAAACGGTATCAGGACTTTTAAAAATTATTTATCCACATGGAGAGTTTGATAAAGATGCTGTTGAGCGCTGCCTTATCTATGCCCTTGAAAGTAGAAGACGTGTCAAGGAACAGCTGAAAAAAATCGGTGGTATGGAATTTTATGACGTTCATTTCAGCTATATTGACAATGATTCTTTAGAAGAAAAGTTTGTCAGCGTTCTTGAACAGGGCGGAGGGTCTCTTATTCCTGACGGCTCCATGAATCCAGGAACCATGCATACAATTATGCCTGGAACATCAGGACACCCTGGATTATACCGGCTTGAGCTTCAGGTATCACCCGGCAATGGTAAATTAACCATGTCAGGCTCTGGAACTGATACCAAAACAAAAGAAGCCATAAAAATTGCCTATGACTATTTTAAGGCAAATATGTCAAGGGTCAGTTCCATGTCAAAAGTAATTGATCATGATTATCATCTTCATATTGTTGAAATGCAAAGCACCGGCCCTGTTGCTGATTTAACCTTATGTAGTTTTATTACCTTATGTTCTGGGTTGATGGGTAAACCAGTCCAGAGTCAAATGATTATTCTTGGAAATATGAGCCTGGGTGGAACAATAGAAAAGGCCTCCAACTTGGCCGAAACACTCCAGGTGGGTTTTGATGCTGGTGCAAAACGTATCCTTATGCCCATGAGCAGTGTAGGGGATGTCCCAACTATTCCAGGAGAACTATTTGCGAAATTCCAGACCAGTTTTTATTCAGATCCTGTGGATGCAGTCTATAAGGCACTTGGGGTTGAGTGAAATAGCAGTTTTCTATCACTGTGAGGGGGCAGGCAATGTCAGAATATTGTGGACAGGGAATTGATGGCGACTTTTATGGTAATTTATCAAGACTTTTTCCGTACTGGTGGGGCTCTTCGTGTTAAAGAAATTCAGGTAAATTCAGATATGCCACATGGCAGTTTAATGGCGACGGATAAAATCAATACGGCAGAAGCCGTATTTTTTGATTTTATAATGAAGCAGCTGCCTTGAGATACCCATATTAATGGCGGCCTTTGTCACATTTCCACCTGCAGTTGCAAGAGCAGTTCTTATGGCTGATTTTTCGTGCTCGGCTTTTTCAAGGGCAAAATTTTTAATTTTGTCAGGTGATGATTTTTCAGTTTGATTATCAATGCCGTCGCTATCTGCTTTTTCTGAATTTGTTTCTCCGGGATTTGTTTTTCCGGGGAAAAAAGTTTCGGAAGACAAAATCCCGGAGGAGAGATTTTCATGATTTCCGGAATGAAAAATATATGCATCCTGACAGGTGAAATCCACGGGTTCTAAGCAGTCCAGTCCCGGGATAAAATGTTTTGTGCCGATGGTCTCCTCCTGGCCTGCCATATTCATGGCCCCTTCGATCAAATGTGCAAGCTCCCTTACATTTCCCGGCCACTGGTATGCGGTGAACAGCTCCTGGATCTTTCCGGAAACATGCTGTACATGGGTTCCTAACCGATTATTGTATTTTTCAATGAAATGGTTCATTAGATCATCCATACATGCCTGGCGCTCCCTTAGAGGTGGAAGCTTTATGATGACGACTGCCAGCCTGTAGAACAGATCTGTCCGCAATTTTCTTTTCCTGATGGCATTACGGGGATTTTCACTCACTGAGCTTATGATCTTAACATTAACGGGAATTTCCTTTACTGAGCCCACCCGTCTGACTTTTTTTTCCTGCAGAACCCTTAACAATTTTGCCTGGAGTTCCATTGGCATGGCCAGAAGTTCATCAAGAAACAGAGTGCCGTTGTTTGCTGTCTCAAAAAGCCCCTGTTTATCCATGGCACCTGTAAAAGCTCCTTTTGTTGTACCAAATAACATACCTTCGAGAAGATCATGGGGAATGGCAGCGCAATTTACCCCTACAAATTTTTTTTCTCTGCGCTGGCTGTGATTGTGAACAGCCTGGGCAAAGAGTTCCTTGCCTGTGCCTGTTTCTCCCTGGATCATGATGGGAGAAGGAGAGGCTGCAGCTTTTCGGGCGGTATACACCACTTTCTGAAAATTCGGTCCGCTGCCTATAAGGTCTGCAAAGGAATACTGGGTACCATTGCCAAGATCAGGTCTGTATTCAGTTATTGTGGCCATGGGCGTGGACCTGTAAAGCAGTTCATAGTCCTTGACAAAGCAGATCACTCCATTGATGGATTCTCCTTTGAAAAGAGGATATACGCTTGTGATGGTGTTGGCCACCTTTCCGGAACAGGCCCTGTAAAAAAAAGCCCTGTTTTTAATGGCCGCGTGCTTGTAAATAACCTGCATTATCATACTGGTGCGGTTATTGAGTTCATATATTTCCGTTACCTTACGTCCGATCACGTTTTCAGGAGTCAATCCGTCTATCCTGGACTGTGCGATATTGTAAAATACAATGATTCCCTCGGCATCCGCAATAATCACACCATCATCGAGACGGTTCAGCACCGATAAAAAATCGATGTTTTTCACATCTAACAGGCTTGATAAATTTGAATTTCCGGTAAGGGACATGGCGAGATTCCTTTAATTTTTATCCTCACATAACGGGGAAACTGAGCTGGTTAACGAAAATTTCCTGAAAATCCTTATTACAGGCAAGATCAATTGTGGATATTTTTCTTGATATATCAATGGATTCTTCAAGGAATGAGTCATCGCATAACACCATGACAGCACCTGCCCCGGCCGAGTTTCCTGTAACTTTAATACTGTCCATCTTCACAGGAGGAATCATTCCAAGGGTGATCATATCTTCTTTGTCAAGAAATGAACCAAAAGCCCCTGCAATTAAAATTTTTTCCGGCTTGTCAAATCCAGCATTGTTAAGAAGAAATTTTATTCCGGTGATCAAAGCGGATTTTCCAAGTTGAACAGATCTTATATCCTTCTGGCTGATAAATATATCTGAGCCGTCATTTGACAGAATTTCCGGAACCACAACATATTGCATTCTGCCTGAATCATCTTTGTTGACTGCAGCAGAATCCATATTTTTATTAAAAGCGCCATTGGGTTCAATGATGTGGTTTTTACACATTGGGGCGATGGCACTTATAACGCCTGTCCCGCATATTCCGGAAGGTTTGATTG
>WFQS01000223.1 GCA_015486915.1 Desulfobacteraceae bacterium | reverse complement strand
GTACATGGGCCGGAATTCTGCGCTATTTCTGTTCAACTTATTTCATCTCCGATCCTAACCTATTTCTTGTTCTTGACATAATCTGCTGATCACAATAAATACATCAGGAGAAATCATAATGGTAAATAAGTAAAAATAAGAATAAAATTCAACAGGTATTGTATCATCAATACAACAGGCATTTAAAATTTTTTAAGGTATATGAATGAAATTTTTATGCGGTCTGAAAAGGCAATAGCAGGAGCAGAAACAGGAGACAAACAACCATGGCCAGGATAGAAGGATTCAGGATTAAAAATTATCGTGTGCTAAAAGACGTGACACTTGGTAAACTATGGAATATGCAGCAAGCTCATGCTTTGACACCCATGACTGCAGTTATCGGTAAAAATGGAGTTGGTAAAAGTTCTCTGTTTGATGCTTTTGGTTTTCTTGCAGACTGTCTCAAATTAGGTGTTGTGGAAGCTTGTGATACCAGAGGAAGGGGAGGCTTTGACCGTATTCGTTCTCAGGGGAAAAATGATCCTATTGAGTTTCAGATATATTACAAACAGGATGGAAAGGCTCGCCCCATAACCTATGAAGTTATAATTGATGCCGACAAAACCGGCAGGCCATATGTTAAACGCGAACGGCTTCGTCAGCGCCGTAAAGGACAAAAACATGGTTGGCCTTTCTCTTTTCTTTTATTGAATAAAGGAAAAGGAGTTGTCTGGAAGGGCCAAAAATATGGTCAACAGATTGATGAAGGAAAAATAGATTTTGATCTATTCAAATTAATGAGGGAAATTGAAGCAACATCACAAAAAGAAGAAAGCCGGGAAACGGAAATTGTTGAGCTGCAGGATAAACGTAAGCTTGGTATTGCAACACTTGGTGCCCTTAAGCAGCATCCCAGGATATCAGCTTTCAGGCAATTCATTGAAGGATGGTATCTGAGTTATTTTACACCGGATGCAGCCCGCAGCCTGCCCCTGGCTGGTCCTCAAAGGCATTTGAATATTCACGGAGATAATCTTGGCAATGTTGTGCAGTTCATGGAACGTGAATATCCGAGACGGTTTAAAAAAATTCTGAAGCGTATCGCTGAAAAAATACCTGGTATTGATAAAATTGCGACAGAAGAAAGTCCGGACAAACGTCTGCTTATCCGTTTTAATGATAAAGGATTTGACGATCCTTTTTACGCCCAGCAAATGTCTGACGGTACACTGAAAGTTTTTGCATATCTGCTTTTGTTGGAAGATCCGTCACCACCTCCATTTATCTGTATTGAGGAGCCTGAAAATGGGCTGTATCATAAACTTCTTGAGACTCTGGCAATTGAATTACGTTCACATGCAACCGGCAGAAAAAATGCGCCGCAGCTTTTTATCACGACTCATCAGCCTTATTTTGTAGATGCACTCGCACCGGATGAAACATGGATTCTTGAAAAAAATTTAGATGGCTTTTCAAAAATCCGCAGGGCAAGTGATGATGCAATTGTAAACGCAATGGTTGATGAAGGGTTGTCTCTTGGCAGTCTCTGGTACAGTGATTACTTAGATGCGAGGTAAGCCGATGCACTTTGAAATACTTGTTGAAGACCAATCAGGAAAAATTGCATTGGAATCCATTTTAAACAAAATTCTTGGACTGAACGGACAGGAGCATACCTATAGAATCATTTCCTACAAAGGTGTTGGCCGCATTCCAAAAGACCTGCATGGAACAATAGATCCGCAGAAGAGGATTCTTCTGGATCGCCTGCCAAAACTGCTTAAAGGATATGGAAAAAGCCTTAAATATTTTCCTGCTGTGGTTGTTGTAGTTGTTGACCTGGATGATAGGGATTGTCTGGTATTCAAACAGGAAATGCTCGACATTTTAAATAACTGCAATCCTTCACCAACAACATTGTTCAGAATTGCTATTGAGGAAGGTGAAGCATGGCTTATGGGGGACAGGAAGGCCATAAAATCAGCCTATCCCCGGGTAAAAGAACATATCTTGAATACCTATGAGCAGGACAGTATTTGTGGGACATGGGAAAAACTTGCAGATGCAGTATATCCTGGAGGCTCCCGGAAACTTAAAAACCTGGGTTGGCCCCACACTGGACATATTAAATGTAAATGGGCTGAAAACATTGCACCACATTTAAATGTGGACATTAATTGTTCAAAAAGTTTTCAGGTATTCCGTGATGGTATAAGAACTCTTGCAGGAATTGATTCC
>WFQS01000222.1 GCA_015486915.1 Desulfobacteraceae bacterium | reverse complement strand
TTTCAACACCTGACAGCATAATTTCAACAAATAATAATATATCTGCTGATACAGAAATAAACACCCCTGCTGAAATCAGTAACGGCAAAGATAAATTGAAGAAGAAACTTTTAAATAAACTGAAACTTTCTCAATTCAGCATGCCGGAATTAAAATTCAGGATCAAAACTTCAACAGAAAAGCTGGAATCAAAACCTGCCGGTGTGGAACCTAAAAAACAGGAAACAGACAGGCAGAAAATAAAAAGACTTAAAAAAGAGATCAAAAAGCTCAAAAAAAACAAACAATAAAAAAAACAGGCATATTAAAATAAACTATGGATATACAATGGTTTCCAGGCCATATGAAAGAGGCGGGGCAGTTTCTTAAAGCCTCCATTGCAGGTTCTGATCTTGTAATGGAAATAATTGATGCCAGACTTCCGCTTTCAAGCAGCAATCCCATGCTTGACAAATTATGCAAAAACACCCTGAGAGTAAAGGTTTTGAATAAAAAAGATCTTGCAGATCCCGTGGTGACTCAGCAGTGGCTTGATTATTTTAAATTTGAAAAAAAAGAGTCTGCAATTGCAGTAACCGGAATTGACAGAACAGATGCATGGTGTGCCGCTGATTTTGCCTTTAGGAAACTTAAAAAAAGACCTTCAAGAAGAATAAGAACTATCATAGCAGGTATCCCCAATACGGGAAAATCAAGTATTATCAATTCCCTTGCAGGAAGAAAGGTTGCAAAAACAGGAAATGTTCCTGCAGTTACACGACAGAACCAGAGGACAGGCCTGAAAAATGGTATGGATATATATGATACCCCTGGTATTTTATGGCCTGTGCTTGATGATAAAGAAGGTGCCTGCCGCCTTGCGGCAAGCGGAGCCATCTCTGACAGTATTATTGATTATTATGATGTTGCTTGTTTTGCAGCAGATTTTCTCATTGAAAAATATCCTGTTCTGCTCAAAACAAGATATAAAATAAAAGAAGATTTTATACTTGACACTGCCCTTCTACTTGAAATAATAGGCTCAAAAAGGGGTTGTCTGAAAAAAGGCGGCATTATTGACCTTCAGAAAGCTTCGGAAATTTTCATCAGGGAATTACGTTCCGGCCTGATTGGACGGATCAGTTTTGAAACTCCCTTCAATAAAACATAAAAATATCATACAGCTTTTAATGATCACTCTTTCAATGATCACTCAGGGTCCACTGAAAAATTAATTAAAAAAACGGAACATATCAGATATGCATAAAACAGGTAACAAATTTATCATACCGGTTCTTGGAATAATTCTAACCGGATTTCTTTTTTTATCCATCACACTGGCATTGGCAAAAACCGGAAACAAACCCGGACAGTCAAAATTTACTCTCCATAAAATTGTCATGCCCGTACATGTCACATTTAATGCAAAGGATTCCTCCACATGCATTAAAATTGCAAGGGCCCTTGAATCTTACCATTATACAGGACAGAAGCTTGACGATGCCATGTCCTCAAAAATCCTTACAAGATATATTGACATGCTTGATCCGTCAAAACATCTCTTTACAAAAAAGGACATAAACAAGTTTAAAAAGTTCAAATTTACCCTTGATGATACTCTTAAAACAGGTGATTTAAGTCCGGGTTATACATTATTCAATCTTTTTTTAATGCGCTCCTTTGACAGGCTTGTTGCCATAAAAGATCTTCTTGGAAAATGGCAGAAAAAATTTAATTTCAATAAAAAAGATTCAATTTCCGTTGACAGGGAAAATAAACCATGGCCAGACTCGAAAAAAGATCTTTCAGCTCTGTGGCGCAGGGAACTTAAAAACAGTATTCTTTCTCTTAAACTTGAAAAAGAAAAGGACAGCGAGATAACAAAAGACCTTGAAAAGCGCTATGAAAGCCGTCTGAACAGGCTCTGCAGAACAAATTCTGCCGATGCATTCAGGGCATATATGAATGCAATGACAATGAGTTTTGACCCGCATACAACTTATTTTCCACCAAGGGATTCCGAGGATTTTGATATTCAGATGAGTCTCTCCCTTGAAGGCATAGGCGCCGTGCTCCAGAGTAAATTGGAAAACACAAAAATTGTCAGCCTGGTACCTGCAGGGCCTGCAGAAAAATCAGGGCAGTTAATGCCCGGAGATAAAATAATAGGTGTGGATCAGAATAATTCCGGAGAAATACAGGATGTGGTTGGGTGGAGAATTGATGATGTTGTAAGGCTGATCCGGGGTCCAAAAGGTACTGTAGTCAGACTCCAGATCATCCCTGCTGACAAAAAAGGGATACAGAATGCAAAAGTTGTATCCATTAAAAGGGACAGGGTTAAACTTGAAGAGCAGGCTGCACATAAAAAAATTGTAACAATCAAAAAAAATAACCATGAATATAAAATAGGAATAATAGACCTGCCAGCTTTTTATCTTGATTTCCAGGCATTACAGGCTGGCAAAAAAAACTACAGGAGTACCACAAGGGATGTCAGGGCTCTTATAAAAGAATTAAAAGATAAAAAAATTGACGGTCTCATAATGGATTTAAGGGATAATGGAGGAGGATCATTAAGAGAAGTTAACGAACTTGCAGGTCTTTTTATTGAATCAGGCCCTACAGTTCAGATTAGAAACAGAAATGGAAATATGGCAAGCCTTGTTGATCCTGACCCTGCAATTGTTTACAACGGACCTTTAATAGTTATGATTAACCGCATGAGCGCTTCAGCTTCTGAGATATTTGCAGGAGCAATAAAGGATTACAACAGGGGGCTTATTGTTGGATCAAAGAGTTTCGGCAAAGGAACTGTCCAGTCACTTGAACCTTTATCAAAGGGCAGGCTGAAAATCACAACCGCCAAATTTTACAGGGTATCCGGTAAAAGCACCCAGGATCTTGGGATACTTCCCGACATAAAATTCCCCCCGGTTTATAACAGCAAAGAAATTGGAGAAAGTTCCCTTAAAGGCTCACTTAAATGGGACAGATCAACACCTGCCCTTTACATACCATATGAAACCCTTGCCCCTGTTATTAAAAAGATAGGGCATGATTACGATAAATGGAAAATAAATGATCCCGGAATTAAATATCTAAGTGCAAAATACAATTTATCTACTCAAATTTATGAAAGAAAGTCATGGTCTCTCAATAAAAGAATTCGCCAACAGCAAAAAGATCATATTGAGAGAATGGAGCTTAAAATTGAAAACAACTTTCTAAAATCAAAGGGACTTAAGCCGGTAAAATCCATTAAAGAGTTCAATGACAGAATCACTGAAAAAACAAAAAAATCAGCAAAGGGCGGCAAGTCAGATATCAAAAACAGATCAGATAAAAAAAATGATATACTAATGGATGAAACAGAACGTGTCATGTCTGATTTCATAAGTCTTGCCAAAAAAGAGAATTTTCATTGGTAAATATGCCTTTTTATGATATTTACCATGGCTGATCAGGCTTAATAGTTGTGATCATGATTCAGCTCGGCCTCATGGCGGTTATAAGAAAATATGTAAATGGCAAAACAAATTTATTATAATTTTTCTGATAATTAAGTTCACAAGACAGAAGGGAAAAGACGTATTGGTTATACGTCTACGACTGATAACGCAGTAATTTTATTTAGATGGAAGTCTATGAAGGAGATTTTTCATGACAACAGCATGTGCGCGTCACATTCTCGTGGACACTGAAGATCAATGTCAGGATCTGATAAATCAGATCAAAAACGGAGCAGACTTTGCAAAACTTGCAAAAGAATATTCAAAATGCCCTTCAGCAAAGCAGGGAGGAGATCTTGGAAAATTCGGACCCGGTCAGATGGTGCCTGAATTTGACAAAGTAGTGTTTAATGAAACCGTGGGAGAGCCCCACGGCCCCGTAAAGACTAATTTTGGCTATCATGTTGTAGAGATCACAAGCCGCACATAACAATAGAATCGTCATTTTCTATTTTAAATACAGTCTCATAAGCGCCTGGGCATGTATTGGCATAGAAATTTCTACATTAAAAAACAAAACCCGGCAAAAGTAATTCATGACTTTTGCCGGAATATAATTTTAGCATTATAACCGCCATGAGGCGCTGAAATACAGTTCAGATCTGCCTCATGGCAGTTTATAAAAAATAGAACGCAAATCTTTACGTTTATTTCATAATTTGTCAGAATCTTTGATTCTTTGAAGTTGTCTGAGAGTCTTTAGATCGGCCTCATAGTCGTCATAAAAAAACCTCATATCCAATATGTTATCGATAAAAACCAAAAAAATTTTAAAAAATTCCCTGATATTTATACTTGCAGTTTTTGTAATTTTTATTATTTCTCTGCCCTTTTTCGTAAATTCCATGGTTGACTCAAACTACATTAAGCAGGAAATCTCCCGGTTTATCCTTAAAAAAACAGGTGTTAAAGTAAGCCAGGAAAAGATGGTTATCAATTTCTTCCCAAGACCATATATAGAAATAGATGGAATCAAAACTGAGCTTAACATATATGGCAAAAAAAATGGCATAAAAAATAACAGGAAAACCGTAAAAAAAGCTTACAACGATTCAAAAACCAGTAAAAAAACAATAAATTTAATAATAAAGACAGCAAAGTTCTATCCGGATTTAAAAACGCTTATGCATGCAAGGGGAAAAAATATTTCCGGCACTCTTATCGTAAAAAAAATTCTTGCAGACGATTTAACAA
>WFQS01000221.1 GCA_015486915.1 Desulfobacteraceae bacterium | reverse complement strand
TGACATAGTAACTGATGCTCTTTTTATTTTCGTTGTGAGGCACTGTAACGCTGTTCAGACCTGCCTCATGGCAGTTATAAGAAAGAGCGTAATTTTTAATTCTGTCCCAGCAGCACTTAAAACATGAGAAAAATGCATAGCAGATATTGCAATTAAGAAGGTTTAATGGAAAATGTGAACAGAAAAGATGTTGCCCGCACTCTGGGTATTGATGATAATTCAGGAAAATTCAAGCCGTTGAAGAAATGGCTGATTGCAGGTTTTCTTTTAATATTGTTTGCTGCAGCTGGATTTTTCTTAAAGTCAAATGATCAATCCGATGCGTTTAAATATACAACACAGTCTGCTTACAAAGGAAATCTGATTATTAAAGTCAGCGCAACAGGAACTCTTGTACCAACTAATAAAGTTGAGGTGGGAAGTGAATTATCCGGGATTATCAGAACCGTTGAAGTTGATTATAACGACAAAGTAAAACCAGGACAGGTCATGGCAAGACTCGATAATTCCCGGCTTGAAGCTGAAGTCATGAAATCAAGGGCGGCCCTTGCATCTGCAAAGGCAAAACTTTTGTCTGCAAAGGCTGATTTATGGAAAACCCAAAGGAAATTCTTAAGATTAAAAAAAGCATGGGAAAAAAGTCATCATAAAATACCATCCCAGGATGAAATGGACAATGTAAAGGCTGCATTTGAAAGTGCAAAGGCATCTATTGCAGTTGCAGATGCTGGAATACTGGAATCAGAAGCAACCCTTAAAGGCTTTTTGACAGATTTTTCCAAAACCGTTATTTATTCACCGATAAACGGTATTGTTTTAACGCGAAATATTGAGCCGGGGCAAACTGTGGCAGCATCTTTTCAGGCCCCTGTGCTTTTCACCCTTGCAGAAGACTTAACGAGAATGGAGCTTCATGTGGACGTGGATGAAGCCGATGTGGGTAAAGTGCACGCAGGACAGACTGCTGTTTTCACGGTGGATGCCTATCCAAACCGCAGTTTCAGAGGTAAAATATTAAATGTCCACTATGGATCAAAAACAACGGAAGGGGTTGTTACCTATGAAACTGTTATAGAAGTAAAAAATAAAGATCTTACCCTTTTACCCGGTATGACGGCAAGCAGTGATATTACAGTTAAAGAGTTCAAAAAAGTTTTATTAATTCCCAATGCCGCCCTGCGCTTTACCCCGCCTGAAGTTAAAAAATCGTCTTCCGGAACTGGATTCATGAAAAAATTAATGCCCCACCGCCCCTTTAAAAGACCTGCAAGGAAAAAACCAAAAAATAATATTAATTCAATGGCAAGGCAGGTATGGACAATCACTGACCAGGGAAAGCTTTCTGCCTTAAAAATTACAATCGGTGCGACGAACGGGGATGTAACTCAGGTGGTTAAAGGTGACATAAAACCCGGGATGCTGCTTGTCACCAATGCTGCAAAATCAAAATAACGGCCATGGGGCAGATCTGAACTGCGTTACTATGCCTCAAGAAATCAAAGATTTTGATGAAAATAAAAAGAGCATTTGCTATTTTATTAAAAGTACGCTTTTTCTTAGAAAACGTAATGGAAAATAAAAAAATTAATAATTTTAAAAGCAGCAGGCATCCTTTGATTGAGCTTGCAAATGTCACAAGGATATATGGTACAGGCGATGCCAGAGTGAGTGCACTAAAAGGAATAGACCTTTGCATTGAAAACGGTGAATTTGTTGCAATTATGGGTGCAAGCGGATCGGGCAAGTCCACATGCATGAATGTTCTCGGATGCATGGACACTCCGACGTCCGGCTCCTATCTGTTTGAAGGAATTGATGTGGGGCTTCTTTCAGGAAATCAAAGGGCTCTTCTCAGGCGGTATTATTTTGGTTTTGTATTTCAGGGTTTTAATCTCCTTAATCGTACTTCTGCCCTGGAAAATGTGGAGCTGCCCCTTATTTACAGGCGTATTCCTGCGGAGGAAAGGAAGGCCAGGGCCCTGGAAGCTCTTTCCGCAGTGGGATTAGACAACCGATGGAAACACACACCTGCAGAACTTTCCGGAGGCCAGCAGCAGAGAGTTGCCCTTGCCCGTGCCATGGTATCAAAGCCTGAAGTGTTATTCGCAGACGAGCCCACCGGAAACCTTGATTCCGTTAGAAGCCTTGAAGTGATGGATTTACTCACTGGATTTAATAAAAAAAATAAAATTACAATTATAATGGTTACCCATGATCCTGAAATGGCAAAATATGCCAGCCGGCAGATCATCTTCAGGGATGGCATGATTCAAGGCAGTAAATAAACACTTATTCATAGGATAATAAATCTGAAATGCTCTGGGAAACATTTTTACTTGCCCTGCGGGAAATAAGACGTAATGTCATGAGATCTTCTTTAACGGCACTTGGCATTATTATCGGTGTTGCATCTGTTATTATCATGGTTACACTCGGGGCAGGTGCCACTGCAAAAGTCACTGCCGATATTGGAGAACTTGGAAAGAATCTCATTCATATAAGACCGGGCCAGTGGCATGGTCCGGGAGGAGCCCACATAAGGGGAAATCCATTGGAATTATCAGATGCCGCTGCCATTGAACACCAGATTCCCGATCTTATTGCCGTGGCTCCGTCATCAAATAAAGCGATTCATGCAATTTACGGAAATCAAAACTGGTCCACCTCGGTTACCGGAAGCACCAATGCTTTTTTAATCGTGAGAAACTGGGAAATCGGCATGGGAAGAAAATTTTCAGAATCGGAAATCAAGGGCGGCAAGTCCGTCTGCCTTTTGGGAAGTACAGTCAAAAAACAGCTTTTTGGCGGAGAAAATCCCATCGGAGCAATGATCAGGCTTGGAAGAATTTCATTTAAGGTTATCGGAGTTTTTAAACCCAAGGGCCAGTCAAGTTTCGGCACTGATCAGGATGATTTCGTATTTATTCCTTTAAAAACTCTCCAGCGCCGTATCACAGGAAAAACCACTGTCAGTTCGATTTTTGTATCAGCCATGGACGGAGTTTCAACAAAGAAAGTGAAAAAAAATATCGAGCTTTTAATGCGGGAACGTCGTCATATAAAACAAGGCAAAGAAGATGATTTCAGGGTCATGGATATGCAGGAAATTGTAAATATGATGACCAGAACAACGGGAGTTCTCACGGCTCTTTTAAGTGCTGTTGCTGCGGTGAGTCTTGTTGTTGGCGGTATAGGCATAATGAACATCATGCTGGTTTCAGTTACGGAAAGAACAAGGGAAATCGGAACCCGCCTTGCAATCGGTGCAATGGAGAGGGATGTTCTCATGCAGTTTCTCGTGGAAGCTGTTGTTTTATCATCCCTTGGAGGCATATGCGGAATTTTGTTGGGCCTTGCAGGTGCTTCAGCTGGTGCCCGCGCACTTTCCGTTCCCTTTGTCTTCAAACCCGGAATAGTTGCCGTAGCCTTTGCCTTTTCCGTTGCAGTGGGTATTATTTTCGGGTATTTTCCCGCCCGAAAGGCGGCAAGATTAGATCCCATTGAAGCCCTTCGCCATGAATAACAATTCTTATTTTTTATCAGTGTTTTTCATGCTGCAGGGCAATTGCATGCTCAAGGTGTTTATCCATATAGTATAGAATTGGAACAGCCATTCTTGAAAACAGCAGGGATGCGACCTCCCCTGCCATGAGGGATATGGCAAGGCCCTGGAATATCGGGTCAAAAAGGATAACCGACGCACCCACGATGACTGCAGCAGCTGTGAGGAGCATGGGCCGAAAACGCACAGCTCCGGCATCTATGACGGCAAGATCGAGGGGCATACCCTCGTCCAGTCTTAACTCGATAAAGTCAACAAGAATAATGGAATTTCTCACGACAATACCTGCTCCTGCTATAAAGCCTATCATGGAGGTTGCCGTGAAAAATGCCCCTGCAAGGTAATGGGCAGGCAAAATACCTATCAGGGAAAACGGGATTGCAGCCATTATGACAAGGGG
>WFQS01000220.1 GCA_015486915.1 Desulfobacteraceae bacterium | reverse complement strand
TACATAATATGATCAAATTCAAAATTGAACTCCCGGCAGTTTGGAATAAATTACTTTGTACACTGCAGTTGTTTTCTCCCAGGTTTTATTTTCCAATACATATTGTATTCCATTCTTTCTTAAGCGCTCAAGTAATATTTTATCATCTAAAGTGGATAGAATTGATTCAGCAAGCCCTGCTGCATCTCCCGCAGGGAAAAGAATACCGGTTTCATTGTGAGTTATAAGCTCTCTGTGTCCACCGATATCGCTTGCAATAACGGCTTTTCCCATGGCCATGGCTTCAAGGGGTTTTAAGGGAGTCACAAGTTCAGTAAGACGAATGGAATAACGGGGGTAGATCATAATATCCATCATTGCATAGACACCTCGAACCCGATTATGGGGGATCCTGCCAGGCATGATGACATGATTTTCAAGATTTAAATTTACAACCTGTTCCTTGAGCTGTTTTTCCACTTCTCCACCACCCACAAGGAGTAATACCAGATCCGGATTTTTTTCCGGAAGTTTAGAAAAAGCCTCGATGAGGAGATCAAGCCCTTCATATCTGTAAAAAGATCCAATAAATCCAATTACTCTTTTCCCGGATAAATGCCATTTCTCGACAAGTTCCTGATCAGGAATACAGGGCGTGAAATTTTCAGAATTGATACCGTTGAATACAGGTGTCATTTTATTTATGTCGACACCCCTTGATGCCAGGTCTTTTCTAATCCCGTTGCAAAGGACTGCCACCTGTTCAACTGAATTGCAGGCCCAGGTTTCAAGTGCCTGAACAAACTTGTATTTAATCGATTTCTTCCTGTAAGTCGTATTGTCCACGCCTGCATCTTCCCAGTAAGCACGGATTTCATAAATGACCGGTATTCCAAATATTTTTCCGGCAATACATGCCGGAATATAGTTCAGAACAGGTGAATGGGAATGAATTATGTCTGGATTTTCTATTTTAATTACTTCAATTAAACGCTTGAACACCATTAGAATCAGCATGAATTCAGCAATAATAGGAATTTTTCCACAATTATTTATTCCGGTCCTGTAGAATTTGAAACCTTCAATGATCTCTTTTTTCTGACATTTTTTTTTCAAATCATCTTCGTGTTTTGGAGTGGTCAGTATAACAGGTGACCAGCCCATCTTTTTCTGGGCTTTAAAAATATTCTGGCTCCTTGAAGCATATCCATCCAATAGTGGAAAACTGTGATTTAAAATGTGCAGAATTTTCATTTAACAATTACCTTTAATTTTTTTTAAAAACAGGGGCTTTAATGCAATACTTGTGTTTTATAAAATAATATAAAAGACCGGTTATATGATGGATCAGGGCCAGGTTAAAGTTCAAACCCCTTGATATTTCCTGGGTATGGTGGACACTTGTAACCGATGGATCGTAAAGTATATGGTATCCGGCCTTCCAGATTCTAAGGCAGAAATCAACATCTTCAGGAGAATAAAAAATGTTTTCATCAAGAAAACCAATTTTATTAAAGATATCCCTTCTCACCATCCAGAAAGCTGATATGGCATAGTCAACCTCAACTGGTGAGCTCAGGTTATTTGAACTTTCTTCACGGGCTTCAATTTGTTTGAGAAAAAAATATCGTACTATTTTGCGGAAAATAGTAGGAAAAATATCCGTTGTTATCTGGTGCTTCCCATTGGCATAGATTAATTTAGGTGCACAAAGCGCAATGGCAGGATTATTTTTCAATGCAGCTATCAATTGTTCAATCGTACCCTCATACACCTCAACATCTGAATCCAGAACACAGACAAATTCTCCTTTAGCCTTTTTAATGGCAAGATTCCTTGGACGGGTAGTGCCCAAATTTTTTGACAGAAACTTTAGACTTACAATTTCAGGAAACTGATTTTTAAAGTCTTTGAGAATACTTGGGGTCCTGTCTTTTGAACCATTATCTACAATTAGGACCTCATATGAAATTGACGATGAGTGCAGTGCAGACAATATGGAATTTATGCATTGTTTTATATATATTTCTGAATTCCAGGTCAGTATAACAAAAGAGAGATCCAGAGAGATACCGGTTCTTTTCATAGAGTAATATACTTTCTCAACATACTTCCAAGCGACTTTGAGAGGGGAAGAGGAATATTTTTCAACACTCTTTCAGCAGTAGTCCTTACTTGTCCGTTTTCTTTTTCCAGGCTACTCTTTTTTTGAAAAGGGATCAAATCATAATCGTTAACTTCAGGTGTACTGAAATCCGCCCAGTGAAGATACTCAGGAACAGCACCCCATTGTTTTTTAAATCGAAAGGTACCTTCGTCTGGTGTTGACCTGCCAAAATCAAATTTATCATACCCCTTGTCCGATGCAAATTTCAAAAAACTCCAGTAAAGCAGCATGTTTGGGTTACTCTTGTTAAACCGGCGCAGAGATGATGCCCAGGGAACAGATACGATGTTGGAATGACAAAGGATAATTCCACCGGCTGCAGGTGTTTTATCCGGCATCCTGACAAGAAAGAGATGGCTTTTGTTTTTGTATGCCTGTAATATGTTTTTAAACCATTTAAAGGAATGAACAGGGGAACCGAGATCTCTCATATTTTCAGCGAACAATGTGTAAAATTCACAAAGCAGTTCCTGCCCGCCTGCCTGGACTGTCAGACCATCCCTAACAGGTTTTTTTGCCTGGCTGCGCACTTTTGCTTTTAATGATGCAAGGAGTATATCGGAATTTTTTGGGAGCCCAAGTATCATTCTTGCCTTTTTGTTATTTTTTGTCAGTCCTGGATCTATGCCTGCAAATTCCCGTGTTGACCTGACTATAAGATTTTTTACGCCGGTTTTTCTGGCAATATGCATGGCTTTAATAATTAATTGTCTCTCAACTTCAGAAGAATCTGCCAGAGGTCCGCCTGCATCGCAGTATGGAAGGGAAATGAGCTGGCCGGACATTAAAGGCGGATGCACATGAACAAGTGGAAGTATGCCTTTAATATTGTAGTTTTTTTCTGCTATCAGATAGTATCCATCAAACCCATAGGCCTTTTCAACTGCTTCCTTCCAGGCAAACAACTGGTATGCAATACCTCCGGGGTGTTCTAAGACATATTTGTCCCATTTTTCTTTATCTGCGTTTTCTGCTGGTCTGATGTTTAGTTGCATTCTATACTATTTGCACTCAAAGCCAGATAATTACTGCAGGTTGTAAATTGCGCGTATTTAAAGGATTTGATCAAAGCATTAAGTTTTTTTTCAGTTTTATCAAGGTTTATATAGTGCCTGAACCTGAACCCTGGAGAAGCCTGCGTTACTCTCGGCTGTAATGGATCAAATTCCCAGGGATGTGCATAAAAAATAAAGGTGTTGTCCTGTAATAGAACCGATTTCATTCCCTGTTTAAATATCTGAAAAGGCAGAAGACGGAAATAACCACCCCCTCCGAGAGGGAATAC
>WFQS01000219.1 GCA_015486915.1 Desulfobacteraceae bacterium | reverse complement strand
GGTTCATTAACCGCCCTGTCCTTTGATGATTCAAATGGAATCTTCCCGGGTGCAAGCAGGGGGATGCCCATATCAACCTTAACATATTTTACCTTCCCGGTTTCACAAAGAAAGACCTCGGGGATCACGGTTCCTGCCAATGTTTCAACTTTAAATTTTTTTTGCAGGATAATTTTATTATCATAAAGATATTTTGCAAAGCACCGCATGCCATTGCCGCACATCTCTGCCTCGGTGCCGTCTGCATTGAAAATCCTGAACTTTATATCCATTATTTCGGAATCAAGGATAAGAATTATACCGTCTGCACCTATCCCGAAATGTCTGGAACACAGTTTTTTGGCAAGTTTTCCATAATGGATTCTTTTGGATATATTTCCGTTTCTGTCGTCAATAATGACAAAATCATTGCCAAGACCTTCCATTTTTACAAAATCAAATTTCATTTATACCTCATTGCCCTGCAGGGCTGAATTCATACGCCAAGAGCTTTCAGTATATCATCACCAAGTATTTCAACCTGCCAGAGCCTGAGAACATTTATATTTTTCAGTTCCTGTATGCTTTTCGGAAACGCATTTGCAACGGCACTTATTGTTGCATTATTTAAAAGAAATCCAGGCTCTATTCCCGTTGATTTGCTTGCATGAACACGCATTAGTTTAAGAGCTTTAATTCTCTCTGGGATTTCAGGACTGAACCGGGGTGTTTTTTCCCTTGGATACAGAGGCAGATCCTTTTCTTCCATCTCAAGCCCTTTAACTATCGCTTTGATGCAGTTTTCTCCAAATATTTTCATCTGTCTCGGGCCTAATGCCCTCGTCCTCTGGAGCTGTCCCATGGATTCCGGCAGATCCCATGCCATTTTATTTATGGATTCTGCGCTTAAAACCTTAAACAGCGGCCTGTCTTTTCTAAGGGCAATCTCTTTACGCATTAAAAGCAAATTCTCAAGAACAGCAAGGCTTCTCCTGCCCATTTTACCGGCTCCCTTAAATTTCATGAAAAGCGGATTTTTTCCGTTATTTTCATATCTTACCCTTGTCTGGATTTCAAATTCTTCCTCTGCCCATAACAGTCTTCCAGCATCTTCAAGCCTTTTTTTAAGAATTTCATAAAGTTCAATGAGATATGCAACATCGGTTATTCCATAGGAGATCATATCCTTAGAAAGGGGACGAATGGACCAGTCAATTTTCTGAAAACTTTTATCCACGGAGAGCTTGAAATATTTTTTTAAAAGAGCTGCAAGGCTGCGTTTTTGGATACCAAGGAACCTGCAGGCAATTTCAGTATCAAATAAATTATTTATTTTTATATGAAAATCCCTGTCAAGGCTCCTTATATCAAAATCTGAGCCATGGAAAATTTTCACTATTTTGTAATCTTCCAGTACTGGTTTAAGTGGAGACATATCGTTTATATTTAATGGATCAACAAGAAAAGGCCCGTTTAAATCGGCAATTTGAACAAGACAGACTTTTTCCTTAAAATGGTGCATGGAGTCAGCCTCAAGATCAATGGCAATTTTATTTTGTTTTTTCAGGTCTTCACATTGATTAACAAGGGTTTCTTTTGTGTTGATCAAAGGATATTTTATCATTTTTTTCTTGACCGGTTCATGGAGTTATCTTAAAGTTAGTGGTTATTTATGTTAAACAAAAAATATAATTTTTTTTGCATTATCAATAAATACAGGAAATAAAATGTTTTTAACGTAAAGAAACCTGAGATGGTGATATCTCCATATTGCCCAGATACAGATTTCTAAAAAATATAACGGCCATGAGGCCGGTCTGGATTGGCTCAGACCCGTCTCAAAGAATCAAAAATTCTGACTAAAAAAGAAAGTTACACGTTGTTTTACAAAGACTTTCTTATAACTGCCATGAGGCAGATCTGAAGACTTTCAGACAGCCTCTAAGAATCATAGATTCTGACAAATATTGGAACTCTTATTTTAAAGGAATTTAACGAGAGTTTCATATAAAAAACCTTTTTAATGGACATTAAAAATGATCAATATAACATTTCCCGATAACACAATAAAGTCTTTTGAAGAATATCCCAATGCAATGGATGTGGCAAGGAGTATTTCAGAAGGTTTTGCAAGAAACTGCGTGGCTGCTGAAATAAATAATGATCTCTGTGACTTGAGCTGTGAGATCAGAAATGACAGCAATTTGAAATTTATCACTGTAAAAGATCATGCGGCAGTTGAAATCCTGCGCCACAGCGCTGCCCATGTCATGGCAGAGGCTGTGCAGAATCTTTACAAAGATGCAAAACTTACCATAGGCCCTGTTGTGGAAGACGGGTTTTACTATGATATAGACATGGAATCCGTTTCAGAGGATGATTTCCCAAAGATTGAATCTGAAATGAAAAAAATAATCAAGGCAAAAAAACCTTTTACACGTATTAACGTCACAAAAGATCAAGCCCTTGAATTGTTTAAGGACAACCCCTATAAAATAGAATTGATCGAGGGACTTGAGGATCAGCAGATCTCCCTTTACAGGCAGGGAGAGTTTACAGACCTCTGCAGGGGACCCCATATCCCGCACACTGGTATGATAAAGGGCGTTAAACTGATGAAGGTTTCAGGAGCCTACTGGAGGGCAGACCAGACAAAGGCGCAGCTCCAGAGATTATACGGAACTGCTTTTTTTGATAAAAAAGAGTTGAAAAAATACCTTCATATAATGGAGGAGGCAAAAAAAAGGGATCATAGAAAACTTGGTACGAAACTTGACCTTTACAGTTTTCACAAAGAAGCTGCAGGCATGCCTTTTTTCCATGCAAAGGGCATGGATATGTGGAATGCCCTTCTTGCCTACTGGCGGGATGTACACAGAGCTGCAGGTTATGTTGAGACAAAAACACCTGTGATGCTTAACCGGAAACTCTGGGAACAGAGCGGGCACTGGGAGAATTACCGGGAAAACATGTACACATCGGTGGTTGACGAAGAAGAATATGCCATCAAACCCATGAACTGCCCCGGAGGAATGCTGCTGTACAAAACAAAATCCCATTCCTACAGGGAATTTCCCCTGCGTGCAGGTGAAATAGGCCTTGTACACAGGCACGAGCTTTCAGGGGCACTTTCAGGGCTTTTCAGGGTAAGGGCATTTCACCAGGATGATGCCCATATTTTCATGACCCCGGATCAGATTGAGGAGGAAATCCTTGGAGTTTTGAAGCTTGCAAATAAAATTTACAGCAAATTCGGGCTTGGATTTCACCTTGAGCTTTCAACCCGCCCCAAAAAATCCATAGGTACAGATGCCCAGTGGAAAGAAGCCACGGACGGACTTGAAAATGCACTGAAAAAATACGGACAGGAATATTTTATAAATGAAGGAGATGGCGCTTTTTACGGCCCTAAAATTGACATTCATATCAAAGATGCCATAGGGCGTACCTGGCAGTGCGGAACAATTCAGCTTGATATGGCACTGCCCATGCGTTTTGACCTGACTTACACTGGAAAGGATAATGAAAAGCACAGACCAGTGATGATACACAGGGTTATCTACGGCTCAATTGAAAGATTTTTTGGAATTCTCGTGGAGCATTTTGCAGGGAAATTCCCCTTGTGGCTTGCCCCTGTTCAGGCAGTTATTCTTCCCATAAATGACGAGCTTGCCCCGTATGGTGAAAAAATAAAACAGGAGCTTGAAAGCAGTGGATTAAGGTGTGAGATCGATACAAGGACAGAGAGCCTTAAAAAGAAAATCAGGGAAGCCCAGTTAAATTATATCCCTCTTATTATCACCATAGGGGCAAAAGAAAAAGAATCTTCGACTCTTTCAGTGAGAACCCTGGACGGTAAAGTGAGAATGGGAATCAGCATGGAAGATTTTTTAAAGCCGGTTCTTAAACATATAAGTCTTAG
>WFQS01000218.1 GCA_015486915.1 Desulfobacteraceae bacterium | reverse complement strand
TTTTTTAATGCCTTTAATTTCCATGGCAAGTCTTGGATGACGTCCCAGTCTTCCCCCAAGAAGCACACGAAATCCCTTTTCCTTTTCTTTTATAGTACCCGATGGACACACTTTTATGCATTTACCACACATCATGCACTTATCATAACCGATAAAAGGATTTTCCGCTCCATCACTTAAATAAACGGCATCTTCATCACAGGTTTCGACGCAGGCATTACAGAGAAGGCATGATTCTTCTGACAGGCCGGGCAAAACAGCTCCAATAATTCCAATATCGACGATTTGAGGCCGTGAACATGCATTGGGGCAGTCGGAAAATGAAATCCTAAATTCATGGTGGAACTTTAAATCTCCCTTTACACTATCCTTTAAAAAATGCAGGAGATTTTCTTTTATAACAATTTTTTCAATATCCATTGCAATATCTTTACATGAATTTGCAACATTAGCACACCCTGAACTTCCAAAACATGTTGAAATCTCATACCCCTTAATCTCCTTTTCCATTCCATGAGGTGATAAAAATTGTTTTTTCAACTCATTCACATCTGATATTTCAACACATGTTTTACCCTTTTGCTTCACATATTTTTCAACTTTACCCTTAACTTTCTTCCTTATAAAAAAGGGTACTTTTTTTATGGCATTATCTGCCCTGTCCGACCATTTCATATAAAAATCACCTTAAAACAGATCAAATGGAATAAAATTCCTTATTTTTACAACATGGCTGTTGATGAGAGTATCCCTTGTAATGATTTCCACACCGTTTTTAAAGGCTTTCTTCAATTTTGCAGCATAGGAAGGATCTATTTCATCAGCGGGCTTAAACTTTTCTGCATCCATGCGCTGAATCAGAAAAAAAATAACCCCCCTGCTTCCAATGGAAACAAGATGTTCAAGTTCTTCAAGGTGCTTCTGTCCCCTTAATGTAACAGCATCCGGGAACATGGCAATTTTATCCTCAACCAGAGTACAATTTTTAATTTCAACAAAACATTTTTCACCGGTGTCTTTTTCAAGCATCAGATCAAGTCTTGTATGTGCGCTTGTTTTTACCTCGGCCTTTACATGGTCATAACCTAATAATTCTTCTATCTCTTTGTTCTCAATGGCTTGCTTGACAAGCTTATTCGGCAATAGAGTATTAATACCAATAATTGTATCAGGTGTTTGAATAAGTTCCCAGGTGTATTTATATTTTCTTCTGGGGTTATCACTTTTTGACAACCAAATCTTTGAACCGGGGATAGCACACCCTTTCATTGATCCTGAATTGGGACAGTGTACTGTTAGCTTTTTACCATTGTCAAGTTCTACGTCAGCAAGGAAACGCTTGTATCTCTTAATCAGAACTCCGGTAATCAAAGTCGGAAAACAATAGCCACAACCATTATTGCTCACAATAGAATTTCCTTCATTAACCGCCATGAGGCGGATCTGGATTCTCTCAGACAGCATCTAAGAATCATAGATTCTGACAAATATTGGGTCGAAGACGCGAAGCCAACTCTTATTCTTAAAGAAACTTAGCAGGAGTTTCATATAACTGCCATGAGGCAGATCTGAACTGCGTTACAGTGCCTCTCAACGAATATAGAAAGAGTATTTGTTACTTTGTCAAAATTGAGCTCTTTCATATAAAAATTTACCACAAACCAATTTTATAATGGTTTTTTATCTTCACAACAAAAAAAATTAGCGAGATCAACCATATTCAATCCTTTTCTGATGCCAAATCTGGTCAGGCAGAAATCATATTTAACGGGATCTTCCCTTAAAATGCCCCTGAAGCCCTTTGTTATTTCAATTGCCGTTTTTATATCCCGGCTTTTTCTTTTTGTAAACCCAAGCATCACACCAATTTTATACATATGTGTGTCCAATGGAACGATCAAACGTGAAGGATCCGGCCTTTTCCATATTCCAGGATCAACATCATCACTGCGCACCATCCAGCGCAAAAAAAGATGGCTTCTTTTACAGGCACTGTTCTTTTTCGGGTCAGCAAGAAGATGTCCGGGTCCGGGATCATGATTTATTTTAATCTGATCATATAGAAAACCAAGCCCCGGAATCAGTGTTTCATCATCCGATGACCACCCGGAGCAGAAACAATTTTCAATGGATGAAAAACGATTTAAAATATCCTTTATACCAAGTAACAGGTTCGATATATGAGAATCTCTTGCAAACCTGTATTTAAATCCCTTAAAATCGTGGATTATATCTTTTTCTGTCCGCTGAACGAGATATTTAAAGGGAGAAGGATTGAGTTTACCAAGTACAAACCTTATGGTTTTCATGATCTGATCAACCCTGCCATAGGCAAGAGATGCAGCTATGAAACCGGCAATTTCAATATCCTGCTTTTCAGTATAACTATAAAGGAACAAAAGCGGATCAGGATCAATATATTCCCTCTTGTTGTACTCTTTGTACACAGACTCAAGTTTATATTTCACACAGGTCATATTTTTCTGAAAGATTTCACATTTTCATCCGGTAAATATTCGATCGACATTCCATCTTCGTCCATTTTGGCCATCACAATTGCATTAGTGCCCTACTCCTCAATTACTGTTAAAAAAAACAAGAAATTGGGGAAAGGTCGAATATTTACTTCATCCTCTAACTTGTTAATAGATTTTATTGTTACAGATAGAGGCACCATTTGCACAAAAACAATACCGGGACAAAAAAAGCTTCCTGCATGCTTTATCTTCTGTCCCGGATTCCCTGCCAAGACAATACGATCTGTCAAGACAATTTATCATACATATTTTGAAACAATATTTAAAGGTTTAAACCTCAAGTTCCTTTTTAAGCCATTCTCTGACCTTACCATCAACGGCATAGACTCCTTTAAATCTTCCAATTCCCTGCATAAATTCTTTTTCAAGCTTTTCAGGAAGTTTGAACTTTCCCAGTTCCTCGGAATCAAACCCTTTTCTTTTTACAAGGCTGAGAAATGGATCTTTTTTCCATGTGTTAATAACAAAATATATGGTTTCATCACTGCTTGAATTATAATATGCCTGAGATCTCAACTGCCCCCATTCAAGATGAAGAGCTATTGCTTCTTCAGGTGTCATATCCCAGTTTACAGAATTAACAAGATCATAATCTTTTTTTATTTCGTGAAGTTTCATAAATACCCTCCTGTTTTTTAGCATATTAAAGCCAGTTCATTTTCTCAAATTCCCGTATTAACTTTCATATAACGGCCATGAGGCCAATCTAAACTGCGTTACAGCACCTCAAAGAATCAAAGATTCTGACGAACATAAAAAGAGCATCAGTTGCTTTGTCAAAAATGAGCTCTTTCTTATAAAACTGCGATGAAGCAAATCTGGTGACTCTCAGACTGCTTCTCAACAAAAATGAAACTCTTATAATTCAAGGTACTTTACAGGAGTTTCATATAAAAAATAAGTTTACTGAGTTATCTGTCGACTACGTATAGCCAATGAGCTTTTCCTCTTACATCCTTGTAAAATAAATTATCTGAAAACCTGATATAGCATAGGGAAATCACACTAACCGGCTTCCAGCACTTAAAAGAACTGTTAATTAATCAAAGCAAATTGCATGCCTTATAAAAACAAATAACCATCAAAATACCTGATAACAGGCCTTTTAATGGTTATGGCAGGGTGGATTATGATATTTTACATTTTTTGACACATATATGAATCAAAAAACGCAAGACACAAATGTATCAAAAATAATTTGTTGCAAATTAAACACTTAATAGCGGCCATAAGGCCGGTCTGGTTACTCTCATACAGCCTCAAAGAATCAAAGATTCTGATAAATAAAGGAACTCTTATAATTAGCGGTAATTGATAGGAGTTTCATGCAGTGTTGCGAATAAAATTTCTTTCTATAGTCCATGGATCAGCCAGACTGAAACAACTTGACCACGTGAATTTAATTTCAATCCTATTAAATCACCTACATGAAATCGATTTTTCTGCGCGTGAGTATTGTATGGGGTATTATATGTTACATTTTTGGTCAACGTAAACGATGTATCATCTACAATGAGAACATCCTCAGCAATCCTGTCTATTTTACCTCTTTCATCAAATACAATGGGATACCCGGCATAAAGAGGTTTTTCCACATCAACACTTACAACTGGAATCTTATCGTTACATAGAGCAGAATGGCAAAAGAAAAAAATATTAAACCCGCAAATTGATATTGCAATTACAATGAAAGCGATATGAATTCTATTTTTTATAATCTTAAACATGATGCCCCCTTTTTTTATAAGAAACTCCTTTAAAGGACCTTCATTTATAAGAGTTTCATTATTTGTTGTGAGGCCGTTTAATAATCTCCAGATCGGCCTCGTGGCCGTTTATAAGAAAAAGCTCATTTTTGACAAAGCAACTGATGCTCTTTTTATGTTCGTCAAAATCTCTGATTTTTTGAGGCGCTGTAACGCTGTTCAGACCAGCCTCATGGCCGTTACATCAAATACTAATTGCTTTCACGCCAGTAAAACATTCCAAGCCTTTCCGCCTTTTCAAATAAAGTCTCGGTAGTTCCTGCAGAACTACTGAGAATTTTCATTTCCCTTTTTTTATCAGGCATGGTAACGATTACAGGAGGATGAAGCTGCCCGTCATAGCCCTTTCCCGTGGGAGGTACCTGAACCTGATTACCATTGACCGTGATGGTAACTACATCATTATCATCAATTTTACCATCATTATTTATATCAAACTGCGGGGTAGATGCCCTGCTGCCGTCACATGCATTCATCTCATGGACTATTGACATCCCTCCTCCTGAACACGGTGAATCATTCGGTATAAAAGTAATGGCTATAAGGTTACCGTCTCTTATCGAAACATCTTCGATCACTCTCTCACCTGCGAGAGGCAGATCAAAATACCATCCAGCATGGGTTCCGCATTCACCGCTATCATCAATAGAGGCATCATTATTGTCATCTTTTCCATTATGGCACAATGACCAGTAAGCTTGATTATCGCTTAGCACTCTTAAATAGTAGTTATTAACGTAATCTGCATATACCACTGTCTGTTCAAGAAGAGTCTCCCCGGTTACTGATGTTAAATTAGAAAGTGAGGCAGACCCTTCGTCCCATGTTCCGAGATAATCTGTCGAGCCTCCTCCAAAATCCCATATTCCGTATATTGTCTGCTTATCCTGATTCGACCTGTCTGTTTCTCCAAGAAATTTACCGGTACCGTACAAGATCATATACCCGTCTCCTTCGCAGTGAAACATAACATCCGGTGCAGAAGTAATAGGCTGGCCAGGAGAAGAAAAAAGAGGCTGCACTGAATCTCCGCTGTCTGCTCCGTCAATACGTCCGTTACCATCCCCATCAACTCCAAAAGCTACGCCCCATTTTGAAACATCCGAGCCAGTTATGTCAAATTTCCACATATTTCCTTTAAGATCGCCTGCATATACATAATCTACCCTTCCATCATTGTTTACATCCACTATGGCAGGAGAAGAAAGCCCATTATCACCTCCTACGCCTGTATCTATCTTGCGAAGAAGCTCACCTGTCAAAGCATCGAGAACATAAAGTACTGCATGGCCGTTTACACTGTTATATCCATTACCGAAAATAACAACCCAGGGATGATTCGCAGTAGAATTCGGATCCATGGAAAGATAGGACTTTACTATGAATGCTTTACTGAAACTATACCCCATATCATTATCATTATACTTAAATTTTTTCTCACCAGCCTCATCTACAACAAAGGCAGTATCAGATAAAGGAGGGTATTCCCACATTATCATATCTGTGAGGTCAGAATCTGATTTTGAGCTGTCAATGGACTCCATATCAGTAACATCAAGGGCATAATATCCCCTGCCCCCTTTACCAAGACCGCCTACAAGAACGACCTTTGTCTTATACTCATCCGATTCATCAATAATTCCGTTACCGTTATTATCAATGCCATCTGAATAATTTTCATCAGATTCATCAATATTACCATCGCCATTGTTGTCAACCCCGTCATGGGACATATCTCCGGCAGCAAATCTTAATGCCGCTGCATAAGGAGTGGAATCAACATAGAACCTGTGGGAATAATCAATTTTAGTCAAATCCATGAGATGATCAAACACAAGATGAGGGATATATGCAAATCGTTCTTCCCCTGTTTCAGCATTAAAGGCATGAAGCATTCCATCATTACCGCCGACAAAAATAGTGCCGTCTGATTCTCCCTCCTCATCAACCAGTCCGTCACCATCGTTATCCTTGCCATCCTGTAAAACAAGAAGAGGTGCGGAATGGACAATATCTCCGAGTTTTTTTTCACGGGAACGGAAACTGCTCACTTCTTTTCCGCGTATATAATCGACAACAGCACTGTTATCATTGAGAGCGTCTTTCTGTCCAGTTGTAAGGTCAGAATACAAAAACGGCAAACCATTACCCTGGCCGTCTGAAGTTATTATCCTGCGGCCGGTACTCCAATCCGCGTTCTGAAGCTTATCGCTGGCATTCCATTTTATATCACTATCCTCTTTTAAAATTTCCCCTGTAACGGGATTAACCGGAAAAGCCACCACATCACCTGTCCATTTACCGGATACATATGTGGACTGATAGACAATAGTCCCAGTATTAAGTTCATCACCGTTAACAGAAACAGAAGCTCCTGATGCAAGCCTTGATGCAAGATTTTTAAATACCGACTGAAGGGCACTGTTAAGAGCCTCGGGATTATCAGCACTGAAAAATGAGCCTCTTCCATTCACAGCTGCATGCCACAGATCATCTATTTTAGCGGGTGATCCTGATGAAGCTGGATCCGGCCATACAGGATGCAGAGTAGCAGGATTTAAAAAATACGGATCATCAGCATAACTTGGATCATCAGGTACACCGTCTCCATTTATATCAAGCTGATCAATAGTTCCTTTTACACCAAATGAAATGGTATATGTAACCATATGCTGAGTCTTTTCCTTGTCATAACTGTTCGTAGGCATATCATTATCCAGACCATCTGCAAGGTCATGATTGTAAAACTTCATTGCCACATCGGCAAGTGTATCTGAATATGAATCAGCATAGGGGTCGCCCTGGTTTCCGTCTTGATTACCCACACCAGGATCACTGCCATTCCAGTAACCATCGGTCATTACTATCGTAAATGCCTGCTGACATGCACCTCCGTCTGCTGCGCTCAGGTACGGCGAATCGCCAAGATTACCGTTATTGCCGTCATTTTTATCATAATACCGTCCCACGTTTAAAAGAGCCTGCCGCAATGGAGTACTCCCATCTGAATTAATACTGTAAAGAAGATCAAGAAGGGTATCTGTATCATCAACATACACTCCAAATTTTACAGCATCTGCGCTGGTACTTGTTCCGGTACTGCTACTATCACGAGTTACCGTGACATAACCTGATCTGCCTTTTGCAAAATTATAAGTACCAAGAAGAAACCATTGATTTGATGTTGAAGTGTCATGCTGATCAACTCTTATAGTATCAACTCCGCCATCATAATGAACAGTATAAAGAGCGTTTGAATCACATGTGTCATAATAATCCCACCATGCATAAACCTTATATTGCTTTGACTCGGGGATATAAGGTGTCCATCTGGCTTCATCACCTATATCTTCAGTATATCTTGAACTGTTTTTATATTCATTGGATACACTCGATTCATCCCATGATCCTGTTTCCTGATACCCACTGTCCTTGTTATCAACGATAATTGCATCAGTTTCTACATCGATCGGTAAAACTTTCTGTCTTACCCCGCTGTTTATTGTATAAAACCCGACGTATACCGAGTCGAGGTCAACAATGGAGCTTGCAACAGCAGCTTTTGCAGCAAGTTCGCGCCGACGGTAATATGAATACCAATTGGCAAAATTCTGCAATTCCTCAGCATCTGTCATATAATGGTCAAAAGTTCCGTCTTCCTTATTAAC